>NZ_SPLL01000003.1:0-274425 GCF_004959845.1 Neptunomonas sp. XY-337
AAGGGCGGTGTCCTAGACCACTAGACGAATGGGACGTATAAATTTTGGAGCGGGAAACGAGACTCGAACTCGCGACCCCAACCTTGGCAAGGTTGTGCTCTACCAACTGAGCTATTCCCGCATATTCCTAAATAGGAAATGGCGTCCCATAGGGGGTTCGAACCCCTGTTACCGCCGTGAAAGGGCGGTGTCCTAGACCACTAGACGAATGGGACGTATAAATTTTGGAGCGGGAAACGAGACTCGAACTCGCGACCCCAACCTTGGCAAGGTTGTGCTCTACCAACTGAGCTATTCCCGCCCAATTCCTAAAAGGAAATGGCGTCCCATAGGGGGTTCGAACCCCTGTTACCGCCGTGAAAGGGCGGTGTCCTAGACCACTAGACGAATGGGACGTTGCACACATGAAGCGTTGCCTCAAATGCGGGGCGTATCTTATGCTCCATAACGATTGGCGTCAAGCGTTTTTTTTAAAGGCTTTTCCTATAAAATCAAATACTTCAAATTGGCTAGGATTTGCACACCATGACTCCCGCCGAAACAGGCTTTGTTATCATTATTGTTGTAATAACGCTGGCAGGCGCCGCTTTTGTCGTGCAGTCATTAGAGAATCAGCGCCAACAGAAACGCTCTGCTCTACGTGCATTGCGTGCCGATATTCGCTACGCAGAACAGATTCGCGATGGTTTCCCCAGCGAGCTTATGTCGCCGCAGTTAGCTGAGTTTTTATCTCACTACCTCACTGCTCAATGGCGCAAACTTTTAACACTGGATAACTCAGCAGCTATGCAAAATGCTGCCAAAGCATCAGTGTCACAACAACCCGCCCCGCCCACTCCATATAAAGCGGGTTCGCTAACGCGCTTACATGATAAAGACCAAGCCCTCAAAGCCGCAGCAATGAGCAAAGAGCTCGCAGCGTGGTTAAAGAATTTAGCCAATCGCAACCGTCAATCAGCATCAACCATTAGTGAGTTGCTCAAATACTGCCACTACTGTGTTCAGCAAGTTGCCGTTGACGGGCTGGTTTTCGATGCGCTGGAGTACCAAGCCGTTAAAGGCCCCAAGCCTGCGTTGCACCAGTTCAAAAACTGCCTGCACACGCTTGAGCGCATTGATCACCGCCATTTTACCGACCGCCAGATCTATGAACTACGCACCTATGTAACCGAGCTTGAAGCATCAATTCAAGATGCGAAAGACCCAGCCTCCCCCGATAACATTGAAGAACAAGAAGGATAAACAATGACCCCTATACTACACGGAGCACCACTCTCAGCGTTCGTTCGCAAAGTACGCTTTGCGCTGGAGTACAAACAACAACCTTATGAGTCCAAGATGGTCGTGCCCTATGCAACGCCCGAGGAGTACAAAACGCTCAACCCGCTACGACGTGTTCCTGCTCTAACCATCGGAGACGATATTACGCTGGCAGATTCAGCAGTGATTTGTCACTTTTTAGATGACTACTTCCCAGAGACTCCCACGTTACCCGACACCCCGTACCTGAACGCACGCTGCAAATGGCTTGAGAAATACGCCGACTATGAGCTAGCGCCTCACACGACATTTAGTATCTTTTTCCAAAATATCGTGGCGCCACTCAGCGGGAAAGCGCCCGATCACGAGAGGATCAAAGCTGCGATTAATGAAAAATTGCCGCCGCATTTTGACTATCTCGAAGGCGAGCTTAAAAACGCGTTCTTTCTGGGTGATAAACCATGCCTTGCCGATTTCGCCATTTGTTCACAACTTATTAGCATGGCACATGGCGGGGAATACGTTGACGCCGAACGTTGGCCGAACTTAGCTGACTGGTATACGCGTATGACAGCTATGCCCTTTATCGCTGCGATGATCGACCAAGAGAAAGCAGCGATCACCAAGCTTCAGGGTCAGTAGTAGCTTAGTTGGCTGGCGCTGAGTGATTAGGAAAACGCACATACCGAGACCAAAGGGAGCGGCGATCCGCCCCCCACTCTCGGTCAACGAGTGCATCAGTTGCCGCAGCACCGGCCCACATCGCCGCAAGCGCTACCCAAGCGGTAATCGAAAACGCTGATCCTCCGGTTAGGCCAGCACCCACCGCACAACCTCCCGCTAACATGCCTCCCATTCCCATAAAAACAGCACCGAGAATATAGCGCACCATACTGCTACCATCTTTAAAGCCTTGCAGTTTCAAGTTGCGCGACAGTAAAGCGGCCATAAAAGAGCCAAGAAACACGCCCGGCACCAAGCCCACATCGAAATCAAGCTCCGCACCACTGGGCAACAAGAAGTACATTAAGGTATCAGCTGAGGGCCCCGTAAACGTCATACTTTCCACTTGGGTTGGATCAAAGGTTTGATAAGAGAGATGATAGGTAAACCACCAGCCGCCAACCACCATAGAACCGACACCTAGGGCACCTAGCCACGCCCAAAACCCTAGACGGTTCCGGATACCAAAATAGATAGCGATAGCAAAACATGCGACGCCCAAGTAGATGCCTGTGTATGAGCCCAGCCCTAGGAAAGAGATCAGCTCTAACCCACCATCATTGTGCAGCAACCACGCATTCACCACGCCCTCGCGAACAGGTGCAAGTACACCACGCAATGATGCCTGCGCGACCGCTGCAAATAGCAACCCAGAAAACAGCGCACGTAAATTACCGGTGGCCGCCAGCACTAAAAGCCGCGCACCACACCCACGCGCCAGCACCATCCCAGCACCGAATAAAAGTCCACCCACAATAGCGCCAGAAAGGCTGCCATAACTTGCGAGCATTCGAGAGTCGGATATATCTAGCGCCCCATAAGTAATCAGCGCTTGAGTGCCCCCAACAGCCGCAGCGAAGGTGAGTAGCCAAATGGCTACCTTGGGGCCAATTTGACCGCGAGCAAACTCAACAACAGCAGCACGTAAACAAAATTGGCTCTTCTGGGCGAAAACCCCAAACATAACCCCAAGAACCAGCCCCCCTAACGCGGTTGTGCCAGCTTCACCAAAACGCTCGATTAGAAAGTCAAAATCCATACACTAACCACACATTTAAGAATTAGGATATATCAATTAGATATATAAAATATGAAGCACAAAAAAGGGCTACTCTCATAAGCAGCCCCAACAACCCGCGCTTTAACTGATCATAGTTTAACCAAGCAACCTCTTTTGCTGTTATGCGCTATATCAAGGTTCTAAACAGTCTTCGCGAAGAATCGCCAATGAAACTTCAATACACACACCATGATCCCCACTAATTTTCAGCTCAGCGCCCATGTATTCGCAGCGCTCTTTTATGCCGAGCAAGCCAAAGCCGCCAAATTGCTCAATCCCCTTCGATTCGTCAAATCCTGCCCCGTCGTCACAAATCCGCAGCAGCACATAAGTCTCTTCTTGCTTGAGCACGACATTAGTGCAACTCGCATGTGCATGCTTTAAGACATTGGTCAGCGCCTCTTGAATAATGCGATACAGGTGAATATCAGCATCCCCAGGCAACACAACGTCCTCGATATCTAGAAAAACCTCGACGCCAGTCTGTTGCAAACTTTTCAATGCTGCAATCTGACGAATCGATTCACTTAACCCCATATCATCTAATTCAGCTGGGCGAAGGGCCATAATGCGGTCGTAGACGGTTTCATACATATCTGCGACAAGGTGTTTAATCTTATCGATATGCTCCAATGCGTTGTCTTTTGCATCCACGTCGTACTCTAGCAGTACGGTCTCTACACGCACTGCCGTTAGCAACTGTCCCAGCTCATCATGAAGTTCATGGGCAAGGTGGTTGCGCTCTTGCTCTTGGCTGTGGATAAGCTGATGAAGGATGGCGCGTTTTTCACGCAACGCCTGCTCCAAACGCTCATTCGCCACATGCAGCTCGCTGCGATGGGACGTTAACGCTTGCACCATCGTATCGATCTCTTTACCTAAATGATTAAACTCGGCGATTGTGCCGGCATTCCACTCACCTTTGCTGCTCGAATCAACCGTATCGCGCACATGCCGGAGCAGCTTTTGCAATTGCTTGTCTAGCGCACCTGATAAAATTAGCGCGATAAACGCACTCACCAGTAAACCGACTAGCACACCGCCAGCTATTAGACGTAACATCTGCTTACCGAGCACACCAATCTGGTCCGCATTGACATCCAGTTGTAGCCCCAAACTACTGCCTAAGTTCGGCAACGACAGCATGTGCGAGGTTAACTGGTTGGTTGCTGCCGCCTGATTTGGGCCATACTGGCTGATTGCAACACCATCAAACAACAGCTGAGCGCCATGGATCTGAGCCGCAGACCTGTTCACCAATTGACTTAAGAAAAGGCGGTTATCCGATAACTTAATGCCTCCGATCACCCGCCCGACAACACGGTTATCGGTATCAGTAATCAGGTAATCTTTCCCGAGCAAAACGTGAGTACCACTACGGAAGCTACTCCAACCCTCGGTTAACGCCTGCGAATAGGCGTGGTATATCTGTTCACACGAGCCAGAGCCGATCTCCAGTAGGCGGCTTTTCAACACATAACAACGCTCGTAATTGAATGAAGAAACCACCAAGAAGTGGTGGCTCTTGATCTCAGCACTGTGTAAACCAGAACCCTCGATACTCCGTTGCAACTGCAACGCAGAGCCGGTGGTAACCGCTTCACGCATCACATCAGTCATGGCTAATGCTGCCAACTCTTGATCCAGCAGCCGTAACTGCGCTTCTAGCTCGCGCCGCATCGCGGCAGCGCTTTGCTGCATCGACGTTTTCGCCTCTTCACGCAAGATACTCTCTGCGGCACTGAAAAAGTTGAGCGAAAAGATCGCCAGAAAACCGGACAAAATAATCAGGAATAGAAAAAATATCAGCGTACGAAAGCGCAGCACCATTAGGGCATCCCTCCCGAGTAACGGAACGCACGCTCCAGCAAATGCTCTAAAGCGCCCTCTTTCATACTCTGGGTCAACACCTCGAACTCCCCCGAGAAGACCAATGGAATCTGATAGCCCAATCGATCTAGGCGTATCGCTTCTGCCATCGCGATGCCGTTTTGATCGTTCATACGCATCAACACGACACCAAGCTTTTGCTGACGAAACATCTCTAGCTCAGCTTCGCCACCTCCCCATCCATTCACGGTAATGGGCGGATCACCTAACTCACGCAACGCATCAAGCGCTCCCAAGGAGACATCGGTGGCGCAGGCGTAGATATAGCGAATACCGGGGTGCTCACGAAGCATTTTCAGCGCAGCATGTTTAGCAGAGATACGGCTAGCGTCAGTAAAGTAACTGGCTTTCAACTGGTGAGTTCGCTCTACCTCTTTGAGAAACACATCACCCCGCTGTTCGCTCACCACGCCTTTATCCCAATAGAGAAGACCAAAGGGTGTACCCTTGGGGTATTTCCTTTTATAGAACTGCGCTAATTTTCGCGCGCCCGCAGCATGGTCAAAGCCTATATACATGAGCGGCTGCACATCAAACCACTGAGCAACGGGCTGCGTCAGATTTTGAATGATAACTTTGGGGCGTTCGCGCTGCAGCAGATATTCGACCACGCGACGCTGGCGGTCCGAATTGATGGTGTACACAAGGTAATCGGGATCATTCTGAAGAACCTCTAATAACTGGCTCTCTTGCAAGTCTTGCTGGATATAGGGGCGCGAAAAACGCACATCAAGCTCGTACGCCAAGCCGTGATCATCCAACCGCCCTTGCAGCGCTTTAATACTGCGTAGCCAATAATCAGACGTTTGTAAGCCCGGGTAGACAATGGCAATTTTAATCGGCTTTTTGTTAGCACCACTCGGCGTATCTACAGACCGCTCGACATACTCACGAAAGCGATCCAGTGACACACTATCCTCTGCCTGCACCGTCAGAGGCAGGCTACCCAATGCCAAAAGTACACTAAATAGCAGTAAACGAGCCCAACCGCTCAGATTCACATACCACCCCGCCAAACTATGATGCCGATGCCAACTGAGTCTCATCTCGGATAGGCAAGATAATAATAAATTGACTTCCTTTACCCAGCTCACTTTTCACTTTTATCTCACCGCCATGATCTTTGGCGATTCCATAGGCCATCGCTAAACCTAAACCTGTACCCTCACCCACAGCCCGCGTGGTGAAGAATGGATCAAACACCTTATCAAGTTCCTCAGCGGCAATACCAGTGCCTGAATCACGTATCGATACGATCAAGCGCCCAGACTGCTCTTTGGTAACGATATCAACACTGCCCTGCTCGCCGACAGCTTGCAGTGCATTTTGAATCACATTCAACAGCGCTTGGTTCAGCTGCGCGGCGGCGCCATACGTTAAGCTCAAAATACCAAGACTCGTGCGTACTTTGCACCCAGACGGGATACGCCCCTGCAGAAGCTGCAAGGTGACTTGAATACACTCGTTGAGATCAACCATGCCCCAGCTGTCATCTTGGTTAAGCTGTGCAAATTCCGATAAGCCAACCACAATATCGCGCACCCTTTGGGTGCCCTGTGCTGAATCCTTTAAGAGATCTTCAACATCCTCTTTAACAAATTCATAGTCTAGCTGGTCTAGCTTCGCCTCAATCTGCTCCAACTTGGCATGGCGGGCCGCATCATCAGATTCGTCCTTAAGCGTATGATAGCTATCGATCAGTGCTTCATAGTCGTTAATGTATCCCGATAGCGACTCTAAATTACTCATTACAAAAGCAATTGGATTATTAATTTCATGAGCAACCCCGGCCGCTAGAACCCCCACGGATGCCAATTTTTCTGATTGCAGTAACTTTGCTTGGGTATCCTTGAGGGACTGATAGGTCTCTTGCAGCTCAACATGCTTCGCTTGTAATGCTCGCGTCCGTTTGAGTACACGCTCTTCAAGCGACTGGTTCAGCTCCAATAACTCACTCTCATATTGGTCGCGCTGAGTCTGCGCCGACTTTAGGCTCGTAACCATGCGGTTAAAAGCTGAAGAAACCTCTCCGATCTCATCTCTCGTTTTGACCTCAACTTGCACATCAAAGTCACCGTCGGTCACCTTACGAGCCGTTTTTCGTAGCACGTCTAATTGCTTAGTGAGGTAGCCACCTAAAACAAATGAAAAGAGCGCCACCAGCACCATCTCGAACGATGCGAGCGCAATCCCCCAGCGATTAATTGCCGCAATAGACGCATTGATTGTACCGACATCTAAACCCACCTGCACATACCCGTAAACTTCACCTCCCTCAGCAATACTGCCCGAGATGTCGTATACGTTGTCATCAACGTTTGCAACCTCTGTATCGGTAGCGAATTTGCCTGCCACAAAGTGGCTTATTTCACCGCTCTGAGCAAAAACTTCGCCATCCGGCGTCACTATCCGGGCGTAGCGCAAATCTTCGTTACGCAAAACTTCCGAAACAAATGCTTCGAGCGAAGCCAAGTCATAGGAGAGCACCGCGTCTTTAGTCATCGTAGAAAACAACGTGACCGTGGACTCAGCACGTTTTCGCAATGCTTCATAGTTCGAATCTCGGATAAAATCCATCATCGTAATAAGAAGCACCAACAAGAGCGCACCTTCGATCAGTGCGATACCGAGTATGGTTTTAAGCCGTAGTGACATAAATGGTCTTGTTACTCACTCAATAAGTGATCAAGCAGCTTAATGTTGAGAGCTCTTACATCGTCCCAGTCATCATCGCCAGCTGCTTCTAACTGTTTAAAGTTGAGCGATTTCAACAGTATGGCCCCTTCGGGATCGCTCGCCATTTCAACCAATGCCGTTTGAATCGCTTCGCTTGCTGATGACGACACTCTAGGATGCACAGCCAGCGCGTGAGGTGTATAGCCTGGCGTTGTCCATAATACACGCAACTGCGCTTTAACCTCCGGCGCAGTGTTATTAAACGTCCTCATAACGCCGCCACCCGCTTTAAAGAATCCCTTGGCAACGTTTCGGTAGACTGAATCATGGGACGAGACATACTTAGGCTCGTAAGCAATTTGCTCTTTATCAAGCTGCGCGCGCGGTATAACACTGGCAGCAAATGCCGCTGGCGATGGAAAAGCCAACTTTTGCCCACTTAGCTCATTCAGGGACTGAATGGGACTATCGTCACGAACGACAAAGATCCCTTTTATCTGTTTGTTTTTTTGCTTCGCAATGGCTCGGTAGCCCGGCTTTTGGCTGAAAACGGTGTAATGGTACGGGTTCATATAAGCGATGTCATACTCACCTTCCACAACCCGTTTTTCAAACGTGGGAATATCGCGCGCGGTCGCAAAACGTATTGCCAACCCCGTTTTACTAGACAGGTATTGAGTCACTGGCGTCCATAAGCGCGCCAGCTTCTTCGCCGATTGCTGAGGAACAACACCCAAGGTGTAAACCTGCTCGCTCGCGTGAGCAAAATTAAGAAAGGAAAAAGCCAAGGCAAGTACTAAAACTAGACGTTTCATATATCTCCTCCAAACGGTATATGGCAAAGCGGCATACACCCCACGCGCCGTTTATGAGCACGCGTCCTTAAGCCAAGCAACAACTTGTACATCGATACCATGAGCAGCCACCAAGGGCTTGTCCAATGATAGCAGCGGGTCCACTTGGTTTTGCTGACAAGAAACCGCTAACTGAGCTACATAGAGTATGGTACAAAGTTCGTTCGGCTGCGGCATATTTTGAGGCTGATTGCTAAAACAAACCGCATCAACCACCGCAGCAGGAAATCCCCACAAACTCAGCAGATAGCCGCCAGCAACGGAGTAATCCCCCTGACTAAGGTCAAACTCATCAGCCGTAGAGCGTGAGTCCTGAACCTCCAAAATACCGCCTAAAATTTCACCGACATTATGCAGCAGCCCAGCGATATACGCGCGTTCAGTCTGTTTTCTATCGCGTCCAAGATAACGGGATAGTTCAGCAGCCCGATCTGCAACCAAAAAGGCATTATTTGCCAAGCGCTGCTGATCGGCTGCCGACAGGCCACGCCGTCCAGCATAAACGCCTAAAACCAATACAAGCGATTTTAATAGATCGATACCCAAGCGAAGCGCGGCATCAAAGGCGCTGTCCACAGGGCTAGAGAAACCAAAAAAGGCAGAGTTTGCGATATGCAGGACTTTAGCGAGCAGGGCTGGGTCCTGCTCCACTAAGCGAGCCACTTGCGAGAGCGAGGCGTCAGGATCGTCTAGTACTCGGCACAGCTGCAGATAACTGCTGGGTAATAGTGGCAACGCATCAATCCGCCCTAGCGAACTACGCAGGCTGTCATTTAGTTTCAAGCGCTGCATCGTTTGAGCGCGGGTAACAATATCCGCCAATGTCTCACAGCTCAGCGGCTGAGGCATAACCAGATGCACCGCCGCAATACTGTCGGTCATCACCTCATCATGAAAGTCTTCAGTAAAGAGTACGCGTACCGCTTCGGGTTGCAACTGTTTAGCCAGCGCCAAAAATTCAGCACCGCCTTCTGTTGTAAAGCTGTGACTAACAACCACATTAGGAGTGCTATCACGCAACGCTTGGAGCGCACTATCCAAGCTATCAGCTTCATAAACGCGCCACTGGCTATCGGTAATTTCAGCCATTGCAACTTGAAACGCTGACCGCACCTCCTCGTTCGGTTCAAAGATAAGCAACAACGGGCTTTCCATAGTCAGGTCCTCAACAAGCAGAAATACAGAGGCTCGCCCCAAAGCATACCTGCCTTGCATGAGCGCACCTCTTCTTATTGTTATACTGCCTCTTAGCATAGGGTAGAGAGGCCTATTTGCACAAATCAGGAAAGTGCACACATAAACGCTCATAATCATCGGGCGTATCCACGTCCCATAACTGAGCCACCTCCAACCAACGCAGCTGCAATTTATGTAAGCGCTCAACGGTTTCTGGCATAACTTGCGCGCTGCTCCAAGGAATACCTGCAAAAAGCTCATCGAAAGGTTGATGTAGCCCGATCAGAGCGTAACCGCCATCCTCAGCACTCACAAATACCGCATCATGATGTTGTAGCGCTAGCGCACAACGGACAAGCAACGCAGCGTCGATATTGGGGCAATCTGTGCCGATCAACAGCGCTGGCCCAACTCTAGCAAAAGCATCCTGCATCCGAGCGCCGAGATCGCCATCAACTTGCGGCAACAGCGTAATAGCATATCGGTTCTGCAGGTCGATAAACGCCTCGTGCTCATGCTCCATTGCGGTAAAAAGATAGACAGTTTGCGACGCCTTCACGGCGGTTTTTATCGTCTGTTCCAGCAAACGCGCATGCAACTGAGCGGCTCCGGTTTCACCCAGCGCGGGTATAAGGCGCGTTTTAGCGACACCCGCTACCGGAGGCTTTGCGAAAACGATGATAGGAAAATCAGTCATCGGTAGTCCTTTTCAGTCACGACATAGCCATACTCTTTAGCGAGCTGAAACGGGGAGGCGCCCAGCCAGTAACGCAAGCGCCACAGCCACATACGTAAGATAGTTTTTAACACGCCATGCTTGCGCCAGCGGCGCCCGGATGTACACACTTTGGCAGACAGGGGGACAAAGGTTATTGGCTGCGCTCGCAACAGACGGCTGAGCGCAATATCTTCCATCAAAGGCTGCTTGGAATAACCACCTACGTGTTCAAAAACGGACTTGGTCACAAACAACGCTTGATCCCCTGTACAGATTTTCGTCAACCGTGAGCGTACGTTCATTCCCAATGCCACCCAGCGGCACCAGCTCTTGCCGTTATCAATCTGAACATCAAACCTCCCCCAACAGGGCGGCTGGTGTAACAGCACACGCAGCGTTTCTAGCGATGCTGGCAGTCGGGTATCAATGTGCAGAAAGAGCAAAAGAGAACCGGCCGCCTGCGCAGCGCCAGCGTTCATCTGCAAGGCACGCCCTGCGGGCGAGACAACCACCTTATCAACCCAAGGCCGAGCAACCTGAGCGGTTTCATCCTCGCTACCGCCGTCTACAAGAATCAACTCCAGCCAATCCCGATACGGCTGTAACGGCTGCAAGCATGCTTCTATCTGAGCAGATTCATTCAGTGTCGGAATGATACAGCTGATCTTCGGTATCACTCGACGCCCCGCCATGGTTGCACTAGTAGCTTCGGCAGCGTCAATTGATCAGACTGGCGATACTCCTTAAGGCCAAGCGGCATCGTCAGGTGGTCATCTTTGGTACTGGCTAGATAGGTTTCAAACAACCGGTCCCACCAAGAGAGGAAAAACCCGTAATTGGAATTGGTTTCGTTTGGTTCAACCGAGTGATGAATACGATGCATATCCGGCGTGACGATAACCCAACGCAACACCCTATCGACAGCTTTGGGTAAGCGAATATTGGCGTGATTAAACAGCGCACTCGCACTGAGCAGTGCTTCAAATACGATCACGACCCACACATCGATACCGAGCGCAATCACTAATATCGCTTTAAAGAGGAGCGAGAGTAGAATTTCCACCGGATGAAAGCGCAAGGCGGTGGTCACATCGAGCTCAAGGTCAGTGTGGTGGACCCGATGTAAACGCCACAAAGGCGTCCAGCGATGCGTCAACCAATGCTGAAACCAGATGGCCAGATCCAGTGCCAGCAGCGCAAACAGCACCGCTAACGCTTGCCCGAACACACTTTGTGGCGCTAACCATTGGAGCAAGCCAAAGCCGCTATTTTGTGCCCATAATGCGGCAGCAACGGCCACGGCTCCGACAGTAAAACGCGTTACCAAGGTGTTGATCAGCATTAAACCAAGATTGGTTGCCCAATGCTTGATACGTGGATGATACCAACGGCGCTGCGGCCGAGTGGCTTCCCACACAGCACAGGCGGCGAATACACCAAAAAAAGCGGTTAGCCGCACGATCGCTTCAAGTGTCATTTACTCTCTCCGAATCAGGAGCGACGCCAGCGTTGAAACTTAACTAACCACGCCATGACGCGCGCAGAGACTTGGCTACGCTTCCAAACACCCGCAACATACTTATTGGCTTCCGCATACGTTGGATAGATATGAATAGTACCCAGCACTTTGTTGAGACCTAAATTGTGTTTCATCGCCATCACAAACTCTGCAATCAGCTCAGCCGAGTGGCTACCAACGATGGTGACGCCCAAAATCCGATCTTTACCGGGCACCGTTAACACCTTCACAAAACCATGATTCTCACCGTCGGCAATCGCTCGATCTAGCTCTTCAAGCGAGTAGGTTGAGACATCGTATGCTATGCCTTGCGCTTTAGCGTCAGTTTCAGATAGCCCGACACGAGCAACCTCAGGGTCAGTGAATGTTGCCCAAGGGATCACCCGATAATCCGTTTTAAAGCGCCACAGACCATCCAACAATCCGTTGACAGAGGCATACCATGCTTGGTGGGACGCCACATGCGTAAACTGATAATCGCTCATCACATCGCCACAAAAATAGATATGGCTGAGCGGGCTGGCTTGGTAGGCATCTAAAATCGGCCGCTGCTGTGCATCCAGAGAAATCCCCAGCGCTTCAAGCCCTAAATTTTCTGTATTTGGCTGGCGCCCCAGTGCCACCAGCACCTCATCAAAGGGTATTTCTACCTCACCTGCAGCTGATTCCGCGAGCAATAGCTTCGAGCCATCGCGGTTTTCAAAGCTTAGCGCTTGCGTTGCTAAATGCAGCTCTACGCCATCGTCCAGCAGCGCCGCTTGAGCAAGCGCTTGAACATCCTGATCCTCCCTCGGCAGCAGCCCAGCTTGACGCTGCACCAAGATAACCTGACTTCCTAACCGCGCAAACGCCTGCGCAAGTTCACAGCCAATCGGCCCACCGCCAATCACAAGCAAACGCTTCGGCAGTGCCGCTAAGCCCCAAATAGTGTCGGATGTCAGCGCATCAACGTGCTCGATGCCGGGTAGCTCAGGGACGCGTGGGCGCGCACCGGTGGCGATCACGATGCTGCGCGAGGAGATCCGCTCACTGGAGCCATCATTTTTGGTGACTTCTACCTCCCAAGGCGTGACTAAGCGAGCGCTGCCTTGAATAACATCAACACCCAGACCGGTATAACGCTCTACGGAATCGTGCGGCTCGATGCGAGAGATCGCGTTCTGTACATAGCGCTTGACTGCAGCAAAATCGATCTGCGGTTCCGCGACGGTAATGCCAAAACGCCCACTCTGGTTTATCATTTTGGCTTGGCGAGCACAACGCAGCAGCGCTTTTGAAGGCACGCAACCGGTATTCAAACAATCACCGCCCATCTGGTGACGCTCTATCAAAGTCACCTTAGCTTTGGTGGCCGCCGCGATATAGGCCGATACCAACCCACCGCTGCCCGCACCAATCACCAGCAAATTATTATCGAACTGCGTCGGTTTTTGCCATTGGCGTGCCAACTGGCGCCGCTTACTCCACGCAAGCACAATACGAGCAATCCACGGGAAGAGTCCAAGCAACACGAATGCACCGAGTAAGCTGGGCGACAAAATATCAGATAGCTGGCTAATCTGCGCAAGCTCTGTGCCTGCATTCACATAAACGATGGTAGCAGGCAGCATCCCTAATTGGCTCACCCACCAGTATGTGGCGATACGGATTTTCGTTAACCCCATCACTACATTGATCAGGAAAAACGGTACAGCAGGAATCAGGCGCAACGAGAAAAGATAGAACGGCCCTTCACGCTCAATACCGCTATCTAGCTGTTTGAAGCGGGTGCCAAAGCGCTGCCGTACCCAATCACTGGCCAGATAGCGCGCCAGCAACATCGCCAACGTAGCACCCAGTGTGGATGCAAAGGAGATCAGCACCACACCCCAGACTAAACCAAAAGTCGCGCCGCCAGCGAGCGTCATGATCGCCGCACCGGGAATCGATAGCGCGGTAACAGCGACGTAAAGAGTAAAGAACAGCGCACTACTAAAAAATGGGTTCGCATCACGATAGTTGAGTAACGCCGCTCGCTCGGCTTGCAAACGCTCTAATGTGAGCAACTCTGCGCCACCCAACGCCCAGAACAAAAAGAGCAACGCGCCGATCAGCGCGACAAGTAGAATGCGTGATCTGTTCATATTAATCAGCCAACGCTCCGCCACAGCTGGATCCCTGCCCAGCGGTACAACCATAACAATGCTCTGCCACGCGAATCGGCGCCCCCGCCACGTTATCTGCCAGCTGCGCGATATGCACAGGCTTTGACGCGCCACCCAGCGGCATTTCAAGCTGCTGGTTAAAGTCACAATCGTATAAGTAGCCCTGCCAATCCACAGAGATCAGCGACTTGCACATCAGTCCAGGTAAAGTCTGCGCGTTAAACGACCCCTTCAGAAGCGCCATATAATCGTCAAACTCGCCTTTTGATATCAATGTGCTGCCAAAGCGTTTGATCGGCATATTCGCCAGCGTAAAGAGTTGCGTAAACTCCACACCGAACGCGTCTTTCAGATGGGTTTTATAGGCGGCCTCTAAGCCGCTCTGCTCTGGCGGCAACACAGGGCCTTGAGGATTAAAAACCAGACTCAGCGACAGCGCTTTTGTACGCCCGTAGCCCAGTTCATTGAGTTGTTTAAGCCCTTCGATACTGCGCTGAAATACGCCCTTGCCCCGCTGTTTATCGACATTATCTTCTAGGTAACAAGGCAACGAAGCTACCACTTCAACTTGGTTCTCTGCCAAGAAATCTGCCAGCCACTCGTAACCCGGCTCGTTGAGAATCGTTAAGTTACAGCGGTCCATTACATGAACACCTTGTGCTCGAGCAGCTTGTACCAACGGCCGAAAGTGAGGATTCATCTCAGGGGCTCCACCGGTCATATCCAGTGTTGTCACCTGATGTTGCTCCATCACGCGCAGCATCATTTCCATGGTTTCCCAGCTCATCTCCTCGGTACGATGGGGGCTGGACCCAACATGGCAATGTACACATGTCTGGTTGCAACGATAACCAAGGTTGGCTTGCATCGTATCGAGTGAGGATCGAATCAGCGGGGGAAAATCGGTCGCGATGAGGTGGGGGCGCATTTCGTGCATAGGTCAGTCCTATCGTGTGAGGTGTAACACCTTGATCTATATAAATATAGACGAGTATCGGCTGATTTTGTTACACACTTTTACGCAAAAACTGTATGAAAAGATTGCCTTATGAGCGCTCTGACCAAAAGTGCCAAAGCGCTCTGGGCTCTTTAAGCCGGAAGACTGTCGAGCTGATAAAAGCGTGTTAGCACCTCAACCGTCGCCTCAACATCCTGTACCCCAGCGGTCTCACGAATCGAATGCATACCAAACTGCGGCACACCGATATCCAGTGTTTTAACGCCCAGTTCCGCTGATGTAATCGGACCAATGGTACTGCCGCACCCCATATCAGAACGCACAACAAACTCCTGCACACTCACACCAGCATCACGCGCTAAAAGCTTAAAGATGGCGCTGGTCACATCAGTCGATGCATAACGCTGGTTGGCATTAAGTTTAATCACCGGGCCCGCATTCAACAGAGGGCCATGGTTCGCATCATGACGATCAGCAAAGTTGGGATGGATACCATGGGCGTTGTCAGCTGAGATCATCATAGAGCGCGTCAGCATACAGATACGCTGCTCAGCATCCGGCAGCATACGCATCAAAACGTTTTCTAGCATCGGGCCTTGTGCACCCGTGGCACTCATACTGCCGACCTCTTCATGATCATTGCACACCAACAACATACCGGTTTTTGCATCCGCAGTGAGCAGCGCTTCCAGCCCCATAAAACAGCTCAATAAATTATCAAGGCGTGCAGACATGAAAAGCTCATTATTCAGCCCGACCGTTTCAGCGCCTTGCGTATCATAGAACGACAATTCGTAATCGATCACCTCGCTAACCACAATCCTTTGGCGCGCTAGCTCGTCACGAAGCAACGTACGAAAATCGAGCGCCTGATCTGACTGCCCTAAAATAGGTGGCAGCATGGTTTGAGCGTTAATGGAGCGGCTTTTATTAGCCTCACGGTCAAGATGAATAGCAAGACTCGGAATAACGGCAATGGCACGCTTGAAGTCGATCAAGTGATGGCACAGCGCACCGTCCTCATCAAGACACGTTAAGCGCCCCGCCAAAGCAAGCCCGCGATCAAACCAAGGATTCAGTAGAACGCCACCGTAAACTTCGACACCCAACTGCCAGTAGCCTTGTTGGTGCAGTTCAGGTTTTGGTTTGACTTTAAGGCAGGGTGAATCGGTATGCGCACCGACCATTCGCAGCCCTGACTCAGCCAAGGCATCTGCTGGCATCTGCCAAGCCACGATAGAAGCGCCGTTACGTGTTGTAAAATATCGCTGGGCCGCTTTCAGATCCCAGGCATCAGCTTCATTTAACTCTTGAAATCCAGCACTGAGTAACGCCGCGCGCATATTCTCTACGGCGTGAAAAGGCGTTGGAGAAGCATCCAAAAACTGCGCCAAACGGTTAACAACGGTCATCTCTTGGGTTACTCCTCAGGGGTTTGCTTATCCAGCAGATCAATCTTGAATATCAGCGTTGAGTTTGCAGGAATTTTAGTATTCGGGCTGGTTGCACCATAGGCTTGTTCTGGAGGTAATACAACTTCCCACTGGCTACCTACCGGCATCTTTGTTAGCACTTTTTGCCACCCGCGAATTACACCTTTCAGTGGCAGAGTGGAGGGCTTTTCGCGTTCATAAGAGCTATCAAAAACCTCACCATCAACGCGAGTGCCTTCATAATGAACAACTACACTATCTTGCAGCACTGGTGCCTCTCCACTGCCGTCACGCAGCACACGATAGAATATTCCTGCTTCTAGCTCTTTAACATCGGGCTGATCACGATACGACGCTTGAAAGGCATCCCCAGCCTTGCGGGTTTCATCATTAAGCGCCTTGTCGATCAATGATTGTCGAAACGCTTCTTTTTCAGGATCTTCTCCGCAACCTGTGACTAAAAGCGCCAAAGACAGGAGCAAAACAGAGCGTTGCCACATAAAAACCTCTTCATTTTTGCCGAGTAAACTATTGATTTTACATTATTGAGGGCGATAGCTACACTCACTTAAGTCGCTCGGAGGAACAACCTACAGCCGCACTGGTCATACGTTTATCTGAACCGGAAGCAGAAAGAGATTATGAAAAAAGCGTTACGTACAACACTTGCAAGCTTAGTACTCATCCCTTCCTTAAGCTGGGCGAGCGCGGACCTTTCCACGCTACTTCCTCAAGAGGTTCATCGCAGTACACTGAAAGATATTGTTAACTCCCTGCAGAGCGGACATTACAACAAAATTCAGATAAACGACGAGCTATCTAGCCGCTTACTTGATAGCTATATAAAGAGCCTCGACCCAAACCGTTTAGCTTTCTATCAATCCGATATCACCGAGTTCGATGCTTACCGTTATACGCTCGATGATGAGGTAGAAGCGGGCAATCTAGAGCATGCCTACCAGATTTTTAATCGCGCTCAACAGCGTATTAAGCAGCAGCTTGATTGGTTCATCGCACGCTTAAACGACGATACCCCTTTTGATTTCACCAAAGATGAAACGCTCGACACTGACCGCTCTGATAACGAGTGGGCAATGAACAAGAAAGAGCTCGAAGATTTATGGCGAAAGCGCTTGAAAAGCGCCCTTTTGAATCTTCGTCTAGCCGACAAAACTGGCGAAGACGCTCGCGAGGTGTTGATCAAGCGCTACCAAAACCAGTTGAAGCGGATCTCGCAAACCAACAGCGAAGACGTATTCCAGCAGTTTGTTAACGTTTTCACGAAAAAATTTGACCCTCATACCTCCTACTTCTCACCACGTAACTCCGAAAATTTTAAGATCAATATGAGCCTCTCGCTTGAGGGCATCGGCGCGGTGTTACAGAGCGAGAATGAGCACACAAAAATTGTACGCCTCGTCCCAGCAGGCCCTGCGGATAAAACAGGTCAACTAAAGCCCTCTGACCTTATCGTTGGCGTTGGCCAAGGGGCTGAAGGGGCAATTGAGGACGTTGTTGGGCTACGGCTTGACGATGTAGTTGATAAGATCCGCGGCCCAAAAGGCTCCATTGTGCGCCTTGAGGTGATTCCGTCTGGCAGTGCCGATCAAACCGCGCGCAAGGTCGTTTTAATCGAACGTAATAAGGTCCGCCTAGAAGAGCAGGCTGCGCACAAAGAGATTATTGATATTGAGCACAAAGGGCGTAACTACAAGCTTGGCGTGATCGACATCCCCGCATTTTATATCGACTTTGCTGCCCTACAGCGCGGCGATGCTGACTATAAGAGCACCACCCGTGATGTTGAACAGCTAGTCAAAGAGCTGAAAACAGACAATATCGACGGTCTGATCATCGACCTGCGCAACAATGGTGGGGGTTCGCTACGCGAAGCCAATGAGCTGGTTGGCCTGTTTATCGACCGCGGCCCTACCGTGCAGATCAGAGACCCACAAGGGCGCGTTGATATTCTCGGCGATTTCAACCCGAAAATTGCTTACACAGGCCCAATGGCCGTGCTGGTTAACCGGCTAAGTGCATCAGCTTCTGAGATTTTTGCCGGAGCTATTCAAGACTATCGTCGCGGCTTAGTGATTGGTGACCAAACGTTCGGTAAAGGCACCGTACAAACTCTCCAACCACTGGATCACGGCCAGCTAAAACTCACTCACGCAAAGTTCTACCGCATCTCTGGCGAAAGCACTCAGAACAAAGGGGTTATCCCTGATGTGACCATGCCAAGCCTATTTGATAAAGAGGAGATTGGCGAGAGCGCGCTTGAAGGAGCCCTCCCTTGGGATGAGGTCAAACAAGCCAAACATGGCATGTACAGCGGCTTTTCTCCTTTCTTAGATAAGCTACTAGCCCGTCACAATGCCCGCGTGTCAACTCAGCCTGACTTTATGTTCATGCGAGAGCAAATTGCACGCCAGCAAGAGGACAAAGCGAACGACCTTGTGCCACTCAACGAGTCAGCACTTAAGCTCAAGCGCGAGGAAGCAGAAAATTGGCAACTTGAAGCGGAAAACCGCCGCCGTGTCGCCAAAGGTGAAGCCCCAATCAAACAACTTTCAGAACTGGACGACATGCTGAAAAAAGATGAGCAAGGCACACCGATTTCGGAAGAATCTCGCGCAGTCTTAACCGAGAGCGGTCGCATTCTGATCGACTTGATGGAGCTCTCTACACACTATGCAGCTAACAACTGAGCGATAAGATGAGTAAATCCAAAGCGTTCTCCACTCTCGTGTTGCTGCTCGTGCCCGTGATTTTAGTTGCGTTAGGTGTGGGCGGTTACTTTGCGTACCAACGCATCGACGCTCAACATAAGCGTAATGAGAAAGAGCTTGAGCGCTTTGGATATGAAATGGTAGCTAGCTCAACTAGCTTTGAAACAACCGGGGAGCTTGGTGCCAAGCAACTCCCCCCCACGTTTGATGAAAACAAGCTAACACCAACGCAAAAGGTGATTAAGAGCCTCATCAACGATAAAGAGCAGCTCATTACAGAAACCCAAGTGCTCAAATCCGAGATAGAAAAGCTACAAGCGCAAATTAATGAACTTGAAGATTACAAGCGCCTTAACGAACACTTTGCGCCTGAGCGCTTGGAGGACGAACTCAAATCCGTTGAGCGCCAACTCAAAGCGTTTCTTATCCGATCACCAGATGCAGAGCGCTTTACCACCCTGCAAATTGAGATTATGGCAGCGGCTGGAGCCGCTGAGTACAAAGCTTACATTACGCGTAATCGCCTGATGTTATCTGAAGATAAAAAACAAACGCTGATTAGCGATTACCTGCCAGGTTATGCGTTTTGCGTCGGAGATGCTGTTGAAGTTGCAGCAAACTCGGCATCTGAGGAGCGCCGCTTAGCAACATTTTTCCGCACTGATGACACGTCCGATTTACCTCAAGCTCTTTATCAAGACCTGTCAATGGTGCTCGAACCTTGCCAACTCAGCGTTCGCCAACGCTTAGAGGAAGACAAGCTTTAACCCTACCTTATAGTCCTATTCTGCTGTATAATGCGCGCTCATATTTTTATGATGCGCGTGCACTCACCAGTAGGGATGCGCGTATTTAATCAAACTGACCCTATAGGCTGGTGCTATGGGATACGCGCCGAAGATCGCTTGCGGTAAACCAACCGCCGATATCGGCCAAAATATAGGACATTTTCATGAGCGAAAGCTTTGCTGAACTATTTGAAGAATCTTTGCAAAACCTAGACATGACACCAGGTAAGCTGGTGACAGGTGAGGTTATCGATATCGACAGCGACTGGGTAACAGTCAACGCTGGCCTGAAATCTGAAGCAGTGATTCCTCGCGCTCAGTTCCTTAACGATGCTGGCGAACTAGAAATCGAAGTTGGCCAAGAAGTTAAAGTTTCTCTAGAAGCAGTAGAAGACGGCTTCGGTGAAACTAAACTGTCTCGCGAAAAAGCGAAACGCGCTGAGGCTTGGGAAGTTCTTCAAGCTAAATTTGACGCAGAAGAAACTGTTAACGGTTTCATCAGCGGCAAAGTTAAAGGCGGCTTCACTGTTAGCATCAACAACATTCAAGGTTTCTTGCCAGGTTCTTTGGTAGACGTTCGCCCTGTTCGCGACATCGACCACCTAGAAGGCAAAGAGCTTGAGTTCAAACTGATCAAGCTAGACCAAAAGCGTAACAACGTTGTTGTTTCTCGTCGTGCTGTTCTTCAAGAAGCTAACAGCGCACAACGTGATGAGATCCTAGCGACTCTGGAAGAAGGCCAAGTAGCTAAAGGTTTCGTTAAGAACCTGACTAACTACGGTGCGTTCATCGACCTAGGCGGCGTTGACGGTCTATTGCACATCACAGATATGGCGTGGAAGCGTATCTCTCACCCAAGCGAAATGCTGAACCCAGGTGACGAGATCTCTGTGAAGATCATCAAGTTCGACAAAGAAACTGGCCGTATTTCTCTGGGTCTGAAGCAGCTTTCAGAAGATCCATGGGAAGCGATCAAGAACCGTTACCCAGCAGGCACTAAGTGCAATGCACGCATCACTAACCTGACAGACTACGGCTGCTTCGCATCTATCGAAGACGGCGTAGAAGGTCTGGTACACGTGTCTGAAATGTCTTGGACTAACAAAAACATCCACCCATCTAAAGTTGTTCAGATCGGTGACGAAGTTGAAGTTATGATCCTAGACGTTGACGAAGAGCGTCGTCGTATCTCCTTGGGTATCAAACAGTGCACAGTTAACCCTTGGGTTGCTTTCGCTGAGCAATACTCTACTGGCGATAAAGTATCTGGTCAGATCAAAACGATCACTGACTTCGGTATCTTCGTTGGTCTAGAAAACGACCTTGATGGTCTGGTTCACATGTCTGACATCAGCTGGGAAGGTGATGCTGAAGCAGCACTACGTCAGTTCAAGAAGAGCGACGAAGTTGAAGCTGTTATCTTGTCTATCGATGCAGAGAAAGAGCGCATCTCTCTGGGCATCAAGCAGCTAGATAGCGATCCATTCGCTGAGTACGTAACAGCTAACGACAAAGGCACAATCGTGAACGGTGTTGTTAAGTCTGTAGACGCTAAAGCAGCGGTTGTTGAGCTTGCAGAAGGCATCGAAGGTACACTGAAAGCGTCTGAAATCAGCGCTGACCGTGTTGACGACGCGACAACTGTCTTCAAAGAAGGCGATGCTGTTGAAGCGAAGATCACTAACGTTGACCGCCGTAACCGCGTAATCAGCCTGTCTATCCGTGCGAAAGACCAGGAAGAAGAGAAAGCGGCTATCGCTGCAGTTCGCAACCAAGAAGTTGAAACTGCCGGCCCAACAACTATCGGTGACCTGATCAAGGCGCAGATGGCTAACCAAAACAACTAATTCTGGTTGTTTTAAAAAGGGCGCTTAATGCGCCCTTTTTTGTGCCTGCACTTTGCAAACCATCCACTCAAAGCAAAAGACTTGAACGCCTGAACGCCTGAACGCCTGAACGCCTGAACGCCTGAACGCCTGAACGCCTGAACGCCACGATAGAGCCTCGATTAACCGTAATATTCACGCATAAAAAAACCGCCCGAAGGCGGCTTTATTCTCTCGGCAGAATAACCGTATTACGGTTGCTCAATACCAACGATAAACCAGTTTGCGTTCTCTTGCTGCATATCGCGGCTTAGGTGCCAAATCTCGCTAAATTCTGTTGCTTGCGCATCTTGGCTCTCTTTAATCCAGCCGTAGAAGTGGATGCTGGCAATCACATGATCTTGCTTATCAATAAAGTTAATCAGCTCAGCCATTACCGAAACAACGTCAGTTTTTTGATCAGCAGGTAGCTTTTCGCGCTCTGCTTTTAAAAGCCCCAACAGCTCCGCATCAGTGTAGGTCTCGATATCGGTCCAATCTTGGCGATCCCATGCATCTTGCAAGTGCACAAAGTGCTGCTTTGCCCCCTCAAGGAAGCTAACTTTATTGAACCACTGCGGCAAAACCAGCTCAGCTTCTTGCAGCTGTGTATTCGCAGCAGACATCGGCGTGAAATGATGCTCTGGCTGTTGTGGTGCTGGCTGCACAGGCTCTGGCGTTCTGCGATATTGGTTACCTGCACCTGCTGCCGCATACTGAGGCCCGGCTTGCGAGCGCTTCCATCTTGCCACCAGCATAAAAACACCAAAAGCTAATAACGCTAACAACAAGATATCCATAAACTGGATACCTTCAAACGCCCCACCAAAGAACAACGCTGCTAGCAATCCACCAGCGAGCAAACCACCCAGCATACCGCCAAAGCCTTTTTTCTTAGCAGGTGCTGTGGCCGTCTTTTGTGCTGCGTTTTGACCCGCGGGTGCAGCCGCAGGCTTGACCTTTTTCGGGGAACTAAAGCTCTTGCCAAGTGATGAACCACCACCTAAACGCTTTGCCTCAACTTCGGGTGCAACGCCCATCCCAAACGTTACAACCACCATCATTAAGGACAATACTAACTTTCTCATTGATTACCTCAGTTTGTTTTTCTAATACGCTTCATTACATCTGCTACCACGGCTAAGTAGATACCAGTAAAAATCAGCACCATACCTGCAATATGATAGGTTTGAATCTGCTCTTCAAGAAAAATCGACGCCAGCAGAACGCCAAATATCGGCATTAGATGAATAAACAAGCCTGCTTTCGCCGCCCCAACTTCTGCCACACCACGATTCCAGAAAAGGTAGGCAAGGATCGATGGGAACACGGCCATGTAAAGAATAGCGAACAAGGCGTCTTCACTCCAATGGATAGGCGCGGCCGCCGACATCTCCCACAACGAAAATGGCAGTAGCGCCAACACGCCCAACACAACGGTTACGCCAAAAAACGTAAATCCGTCTAGTTCAGCGGGCTTAAAGCGCAGCATAATCGAGTATACAGCCCAGCACATCACTGCAGCTAAGATCCACGCATCTCCGGTATTTAAGCTCAACTCCAGCAGCTGCTCTAAGTTACCTTGACTAATCAGTGCCAAGACCCCAGCCAGGGAGATCAGCACGCCAACCCACTGCTTCATTTTAACCGGTTCACGAAACACGAGAGCACTTATAATTAAGATAATAATCGGAATGATCGACTGCATGATGGTTGCATTCGTTACGTTGGTACCCGTCAAACCGAGATAAACGAGCGTGTTAAAGCTCGCGACACTCAGCACACTGAGTACGACGAGTATCTTCCAATTCGCCTTGATGGCAGGCCATTGCGTTTTCAAGCGCGGCACTAAAAATGGCAAAATCATGAGCAGCGCGATACTCCAGCGAAACTCAGCCATGGAGATGGGGGGTAATACACCATTCATCGCTCGCCCAAGAACAAAGTTTCCTGCCCAAAATAGCGGCGTCAAAGCTAAAAACAGATAAGCCATTATGATTCCTTGTTCAGATAGCGTCCTAGCCAGCTGCTACTCTCTTTACCAGAAAGCACATACTGCAATACATTATAATTATTGACTGCCCACTCAACCTGTTTAAATGCAGGTGCAAGCCCACAAAACAGTATCTCGTCTCCCTCGGCAAGCTCTTTCAGCTCACCCGGCAACATTTTAATCTCCCCTTCACGCCTAAACATCAGCGGAAATGCGTCTAACATCTCTTTACGGTTGCGCGGATCTTTGAGGAGCGCATTAAGCTTTACAACCTCACCATCCTCTAACGCCATCATGATGGCGGGTGTCTCCTCAACGCCAATGACAAAAGACCAGCTATCTAGCTCATCTTCTTTCACGGTATTACTCATTCTGTTCAACAGCGTATGCGCCCATACATCGTCTTGCTTTTTCAGCTCTTCAATAAAGCTTGGCAGCATCGGCGTTTTAATCTGCGCGAGAATTTGATTCGCTATGATCCTGCCCGGCGCCATGACAAAATCAGCCCCCGACCGGTCGAAAATCAGCTGGTTTGCGTCCAAGTTCTGGCGCACCACCGTCACCAGTTTTTTATTAATTTCGCGGGCCGTTAGGATAATTGAGAGGTTATCTGCATCGTTATCTGTACCGGCAACAATACCCACTGCATCGTTGATTCCCGCCTCGATCAATGTGTTAGCTTCTGTACCGATGCCCCAAATCTGCCCTTCGCTAGCGTTCAGGTTTTTGGGGTTCGCATCAATAATAGTGACCTCAATATCATCCATGCGGAACGCTTGGTGTAAGGCACGACCGAAGCGCCCAAAACCACAGATAATCCATCGCCCACGGGTTTGCTGGTAGGCGCTTGATAAAGGACGATGTGTCGGGTTGATCAGCCAATCGTAAACCAAATGCTTGTAGGGCGAGCTAACCGCCATGGAAAGGTACGCTGCATAGGCTTTGAATGGATCAACCACAAGATCGGTCCCGAACGATAGCAAGTTCGACGTTGTCACGTCTGCTTCTGTCCGGCTGATGACCATGCGATTAGGCACCAACAGTTTACTTGCGATCGCTATGGATAGATTCGTGGTGTCGTTGTTGGTCAGTGCGAGCACACCGATACAACTTGGCTGCTGTAAGCCTGCATCATCTAATACATCGGGCAACGCTGCATCCGCGCAAAGCCCAGGGACACGCAATTGAAGATTATCCATCTCAAGATCGTCGATACGATCCTGCCGAACATCGACAACAACAACACGGATATCACGCGTGACCAGCTTACGAGTCACTAAGCGGCCCGTCACTCCATAGCCACACACCAAGTAAAAGGGTTCGGTGAAGTTGCCAACCTCTCCTGTAAAGGAGCGGCGCCTCAGCAACCTGCCAAATACCGGTTCTTGCAGCAAAGCGAGGGTTGAACCAATCCCGTACAACCAAGCAACGACCGTGGCGTAAATCATTAGCAGCGTCCACATCCGCTGCGCACTGGTAAACTCGTAAGGGATCTCACCAAAGCCGATCGTCGAGCCCATAAAAGAGACAAAATAAACCGCATGAAAGAAATCCATGCGCCATACATTGCCATCATTGTCTTGACCAGGGATCAGCACAAATCCCAGTATCGAGATGGCATAAACAACAATCAGCGTGATTAGCGGCACACGCAAGCGCCGCAATAGCAAATAAAGAACGTTGTTCATGGTTAGCGACGAACGATGATTGTCTCAATCACCAGCAGCACCACCGACATAATGTTGGCCAGCAAAGCACCGCCCGAAAGTGACACGATACTCGCCATCATCGCTTGCGTCATACCACCGCTGATCTGCTCCGCGAAGCCCCATAAGATTGCTGCGATGATCAGCTGTAGATCAGCAACCAAGCTTGTTGCCAGCATCAGCGCGCCTAGGTGAGTGCGGTCGCCAAACTTAAGCACCGTACAAATCATGCTGACAACCAACGCCGCGAATAACTCAAACTCGTTATGATGGGCAGCAACATCAATCTCACCGAGAAAAAAACCAAAATTGAGCGTCAGCGCCAAAACGATAAAAAAAGCAAAAATGACTTTTTCTCGGTTCATAGTGAATCCCTACACACTTTAATAAGATAATGTTGATTGTATCGGTTGTATCATGGTTTAGCCATGGAACAAGAGGAACTCAGCCGCCAAAGTTCAGTCTACAGGCTACACATCCGTATCGATTTTAGTTGTTGTTTATTAAGCTTTTTAAGGGGACGTTATGCAACTTTCACAGGCTCGATCATTTCAGTGCCTACTCGCACTGATCGTGCTTTTCTGCAGTACGATTAGCATAGCTGGCGAGATTATCAAAAGCCCAAATGATAGCCGCGAATACCGCAGCATTACGCTCAAAAACGGGCTACAAGCTCTGCTCATCTCAGATCCACAAGCAGACAAAGCAGCGGCGTCGCTCGATGTTGGCGTTGGCTCGAATGCAAACCCAGACGAGCGCTTGGGTTTGGCTCATTTTTTAGAGCACATGCTTTTCTTAGGCACAAAAAAATACCCTGAAGCTGGCGAATATCAGGCGTTTATCCAATCCCATGGCGGCAATCACAACGCTTTCACCGCCAACCACACCACCAATTACTATTTCGATATTGATAGCAACCATCTCGCCCCGGCGCTTGATCGCTTTTCGCAGTTTTTTATCGCTCCCCTGTTTGAAGAGAAGTACACAGACCGCGAACGTCATGCTGTCCACTCAGAGTACAGCTCGAAGATTCGCGATGATGGCCGCAGAGCTTACGCCGTTACCAAGCAAGTGATGAACCCAGACCACCCAGGTAACCGATTTGCCGTGGGCAGCCTTGAAACACTGAGCAATGAACCAGCCGGTGCACTTCGCGAGGATATGATCGCGTTCTATAACACCCACTACTCAGCGAACCTGATGAAACTAGTGGTTCTTGGCAAAGAGCCACTCGCTGAACTGGAACAGTGGATAACCCGTTATTTCAGCGCGATTCCTGATCGAGCGCTCCCACCCTTCGAGGTTAAAGTACCTGCTTATCGTGCGTCAGACCTTCCGATGGAGCTGCTAATTGAGCCGGTCAAAGACATTCGCCAACTCTCTATGACCTTCCCACTACCACCATCAAAAGCCTCTTGGCCCAACAAGCCGGCGCAACTTATCGCAGGCGTGATTGGCTATGAGGGCGATGGTAGCTTGCTCGCTTACTTAAAAGAGCAAGGTTGGGCAACAGGGCTAGGCGCCTACAGTGATAGCTCATCCGAAGTGGAGACACTCTTAACAACAGGTATCTCGCTAACTAAAGAGGGACTTCAGCACAGAGATGACGTGGTTGCTACGTTTTTCTCGTTTATGCAAGCTTTCCAAGCAACCGGATTAGCGCAGTCGCTCTTCGATGAAGAGCAAACACTCGCGGCCAATGACTTTCGCTTCTTGGCTAAACAAGAGCCTATCCACTACGTGAGCCAACTGTCGCAGCAGATGCGCGACTATCCTGAGCGCCACTGGATTGATGCGCCTTATCGTTTAGAAGCGCTTGATCGAGAAAAGATCTCGCAGCTCTTAAGCGCAATCACTCCGGCTAATATGGTGTTGAAAGTGCAAGCCAAAGGGCTGGAAATAAACCAGACTGAGCCACACTTTAAAGCTCCCTTTGCTAAACAAAAGATCTCAGCTGACCGTATCGCAACATGGCAGGCAGCCGATACACAAACGGCACTCTATGTTCGCCATAACAATCCGTTTGTGCCCAGCGACTTAGATATCGCTGAACTTGGCAGCCAGAAAGTGCCAACAGAGCTTGAAAACACACCGCACGTCGAGTCTTGGTATCTGCCTGATACCACATTCAAACTACCGAAGGCAGACCTGTACTTTACCCTGCTCTCACCTTTTTCCCGCGCAGGTGCCAAAGCCTCAGTCGCTATGGATCTGTACGTGGATATGCTTAATGAGCAGCTGAACCCGGTACTCTACGATGCAGCGATTGCTGGGCTCTCAGCTAATATCTATGCTCATAGCCGCGGTATTACGGTGCGCGTATCCGGTTACAACAATAAGGTCGGTGTACTTATCGATACCATCGCTGCGGCCATGCGCCACCCAACACTGCCAGCAAAACGCTTTAACGTCGTGAAGCAAAGCTACTTAGATGGCTTACAAAACGCAGCGAAAGATAAACCTTTCCAACAGCTGTTCCGAGTAGGCTACGAAACACTGCTGAACAACCCTGCGCTGGCAGAGCTGAATACCGCAGCGCAAGATATCACGCTCAAAGATATCCAAGCGGTTCCCGACGCGCTCTTTGCCACTCCTTTTGTGCGACTCTTTGCGCACGGCAATCTCACAGCAGAACAAACGGAGCAGATTGCCCGAAAGATCGCCGAGACACTGCAACTGGACAACACCGCTAGCACCCCTTTAGAGATCGCAGTCAAACGCCTAGACACGCAAGCACTGACGAAAACGGTACCCGTTGAGCATAACGACAACGCTTTGGCGCTCTACCTGCAAGGCAGCAGCACCGATATTGCTGAACGAGCTCAAACGGCGCTACTTGCAGAGATTCTCTCAGCACCCTTTTACAGTGAGCTACGCACAGAGCAGCAGCTTGGCTACATCGTTTTTGCCTCACCGATGTCGCTACGCGATCTACCAGGGTTGAGTTTTGTAGTGCAGTCACCTACTGCGTCTGCCGAGCTTATCGAAACGCGCATCAACGCCTTCTTAGACCGCCAGAGTGAAGCCTTACAAGCGTTAACTCCTGATGATCTAGAGCGCTTTAAAAACAGTCTTATTTCTCGATTGACCACCGAAGATAAGAACCGAAAGGAACGTACGAACCGCTTCTGGCAACTGCTCGACAAAGCCAATATCGACTTTGCCGACCGTGACAAGTTAGTTGCCGCGATCAAGCAGCTCGACAATGCCCAACTGATAAAGGCGCTTGAGAGCTTGCAGCAACGCCGCTTAACGCTAAGGACGATGCAGCCGCCAGAGTAGCGGCTAATCGTTAGGTAGGAACTGTCTCCGCTGCTGTGATGGCGGCGGAGGCTCACAACTTTCAGGATCCCAGATACATTTCTCTTTCTCGATATCATCGTAGATAGTTTGAAAGATGCGGTCCTCGCCCTTTAAGTCGTTGATCGATAGAACTTTACCCGCTTTAAACTCCTTCACCATCGGCACAGGCGATGGCGCAACCACGGTTGGCGGTGGCAAGTCTGATGGACGATCTTTGTGCTCTACCTCTACCATGGTTTCACGATCAAAATCACCGCGTTTCTTGCGATAGTAAGCATTTTTGGCATCTAGCTCGCCCCCCGAAAAACCATCAGGTTGCGTCACCACATATGGGATAGGTTTATCGACAGCTAGCGCCGCCGTTGCAAGTAGCAACGCTGCACAGCCTATCCCTGTTCGCATCACCACACCTCATCCATGGGATAGATCGACTCAGCATAGATAGCGAGTTCTTCTAAAATCGCGCGCCCACCCTGATCCACTTCAGGGTCTTGATAAAGCTTATTCAACGCTTCATAGAATGGTTTCATAGTGAGCAGTCCACGCTTATCTTCAACGAGCAAACGGTCGCGCCGATACTGCTCCCATTGCGCCTGCTCCTCTGAAGAGAGCGTCGCTGGGTAGTTACGCGCGCGGTAGCGGAATAGCATCTCTTCAAGGCGCGGATCCTGAAACGCAAAGCTCATCTCAGCGAGCTCTTCTGGGTGAGCTGCCCGAATCTGATCCATGAACTGCTTGTCATGATCAGAGAAGAAACCACCCGAATAGAGCATATGATCAGGATCACCATCTTGCGGAGGCGCATCTGCATTCATTATAGCGGCGATCTTCTCGGTTAGCCCTTGAGCCTCGCGTAATATCGCGAGGTGCGCCCGACATACGCCGCCGTCGATCGCGAAGCGCTCGGCCTCTTCGGTCTTAAGCATACCGGCGGGTGCCAGAACGGGGCATTTATTCGCATGTACCTGCTTAAGCGCTATTTTCGGATCCTGCTCAGAGCGCTGCGCTGCTGGCAGATACATCAGCCGACAGATCTCTTCTACCGGGAGTGTTAGTAACGGTTCGGGGTCGTGGCGCAGATCCCACACTAACGTACTGTTTTTATTGGTCGGATGCTGAGCAATTGGCGCAACAACCGCCAAATTTCCTTGCTCAACGGGGTAACGAGATGAAGCGTGTAAGACTGGCTTCATCGTGGTGACATCCAGCATCTTATGCGCGGCGGCTTTGGAGCGGCTGCCCATCACATAGTCGTAAAGCTTGGGTTGTTTCTCACGAATCAGCTTTGCCATGGCGATCGTGGCGTACACATCAGATAACGCATCGTGCGCCTTGCCATGATCGATGCCATTGGCCTTGGTCAAATCTTCGAGGCGCAAACTTGGAGTGCCATCTTCATACTCGGGCCAAACGATACCTTCAGGGCGTAAAGCGCGCGTGAGACGCAGCATATCGATGATATCCCAACGCGAGCAGCCGTTTTGCCATTCTCGAGCATAAGGGTCGAAAAAGTTGCGATACAAGGTATACCGCGTCACTTCATCATCAAAACGGATACTGTTGTATCCCACGCTGCACGTTCCAGGCTGAGACATCTCTTCATTGATCAGACGGATAAATTCCGCTTCACATACCCCTTCGCGCACAGCCTCTTGTGGCGTAATCCCCGTGACTAGGCACGCTTCGGGATGGGGCAGAAAGTCGTCCGCAGGTTTGCAATACAGCAGAACAGGCTCCCCAATGACATTAAAGTCTTCATCTGTACGAACACCGGCGAACTGCACAGGACGATCCCGCTTAGGGTCTGCCCCGAAGGTTTCATAGTCGTGCCAAAAGAAAGTTTTTTCTGGAGCCATCAAATTCTTATCCGTGATCAATGAACAGAAAGAGGAGTATACTGTAAATTGTTATGTTATCAGGCCAAGCAGGGAGTAGGATATATGCTGTCGAACCAATCGATGACTCAGGGATGTCCATGTGACTCAGGCAAACCTTTTGCCTTTTGTTGTAAGCCGTTTATCGAAGGCACTAAGACCCCTGCTTCCGCGGAGCAACTGATGCGCAGCCGCTACAGCGCGTTCGTTGTGGGTGCTGTTGACTACTTGATCAACACCACAGCTGAAGAGAAGCGTAAGCTTATCGATCCCAGCATTATCGAAGAGCAAGTAAAGTACACCAACTGGATCGGCTTATCGATCCTACATACCAGTCATGGACAGCCGGACGATAGCACCGGTATCGTGGAGTTCGAAGCGGCGTTTGATACCGGCGAGGAGCAACTGGTCCTACACGAGGTTTCTAACTTCATCCATCATGACAACCGCTGGCTTTATGTCGATGGTGAAGTTGAGATCAAACCGCTGATCCAGTAACGGCGTCACTCCCGTAACAACCCCAGCAAAACATTTTCGTACACGAATGCGCCTGTCAAGACGTTTCCTTGCCGCGTGCTGACCGGTAGAATACCGGCTCTTTGTATTTTCAAAGCTGAACTGAACCGTTTTATAACTCAAGAAAGCCTTAGATGTTAGCGAACTTATTCAAACCCAAATGGCAACATACCAACCCTTCGACCCGTGCAAATGCGGCACTTAAGCTTCGTGAAGATAACCCGGAGCAGTTTCGTATTTTGTCGAAGCTTGCCACTTCAGACCCGAGCCAAGAAGTTCGGGAGGCAGCGCTTTCACAGATCGAACAGTTCGACCATCTGATTGAGCTTCTTAATCACGACACTCAAGACAGCATTCACTTTGAAAACAAAATCGCTCAGCAACTGAATGAGTCAAGCAGCCCTGAGTCACTGATCGAACGGTTGCGCGCAACCACCAGTGAAGAAAATGCGATGCGTATTGTTGCCAATAGCGCACATGCAACGCTATTAGGCACATTGGTTGGCCAAATTCAGTCCGAACAACAACTAGCCGCATTAGCAACATCCAGCGCACCAATCGCAATTCGTAAGCATGCCGCGCAAAAAATTCAATCGACGACGGTCATTGAGTCGCTTCTCAAAGATACCCGTCAGAGCGATAAAGCGATCTACAGAATCATCAAGGATAAGCTAGCCGCGGCAAAAGAGGCCGAAAGGCACGCAACAGAGCAAACAGAGAAAGCCCAGCACATCGCCGAGCAGATGCATACGGTGGCACATGGGGAGTGGTTCCCACTCTTTGGTGCGACCTGTGAAAACCTCTCAAATGAGTGGCAAGATATCGCGGCAGAATATCGCAGCGCAAACACAGAGCTGTACGAGGCAGCCGAGTCACTGGCCCAGCAACGTATAGAAGAGCACCAAGCGGCCCAATTAGCCGAGCAACGCGAGCGCCAAGACAAAGAAGCGGCAACGAAGCAGGCGGAGCAGCTTATTGGTGATATTCAGGCACTACTATCAGCGTGTGATCCGCAGCAACTACTAAATCACGCAGACCTACGCTCCGAGCTCAATGAACAGCTAAATAATATCGAAGCCCGCTGGGCCGATGCGCAACTATCGGGCAAAACACAACTGCACAAAGCCTTTAGCCAAGAGTTAGAGGATGCTCGTCAAGAACTTGCCAAACTAGCTGAATGCAACGAGAAGCACGAGCAACTGCGCGCTTTCTTGGCACAGACTCAAACACCCGAGTTCCAGCAGCAAAGCGAACAAGAGCGCTTACGACAAGCGAAAAAATCACTCGCCTCCGCTGCATGGCCAAACAGCCTGCCTGCGCCGAATGAAGTGGAACAGCTCAATACGCTGATCACTGAGCTACAACGCTCGCGTGAGGCATTAGCGAAAAGTAAGGCAGCGGTTACCAAAGAGATCAACAGCAAACTCACGGCTTTTGAAAAAGCGATTGAGACTGGTGAGATAAAAACCGCTAACAAGCTTTCACGTTCTGCCCAAGAGATGTTAGGCAAGTTGAATGGCGGTGCAGATGCACATTTGCACCAACGCTATCGCGGCTTACAAGGGCAACTCCAAGAACTAAAGGACTGGCAAGGCTTTGCAGTAACACCAAAAAAAGAGCAGCTATGCGCTGAGATGGAAGCACTTGCGCAGCAAGACTTACCCCCTCAGCAAAAAGCGAAGCAGATCAAGAAGCTGCAGCAACAGTGGCGCGTTTTAGACGCCACAGACCCAGTACACTCCCAAGCGATTTGGAAGCGCTTCAAAGCCGCCGCAGATCTTGCGTATGCGCCGTGCGAAGAGCACTTCGCCAACCAAGGCAAAGTCAGAGCATACAACCTAGCGCAGCGCCAAACGATTTTTGACCAAGTTACCGCTTACCTCGAAGCGACCGACTGGCAGAATACGGACTGGCGCAATGTAGAAAAAGTTGTGCAGACTGCAAAAGAGGAGTGGCGGCGCTTCATTCCCGTGGATAGAAACCCTGGGCAAAAACTCCAAGATGCGTTCAATGTACTACTCGCGCCTGTTGAGACACACCTTAAGTCAATCAAAGAAGAGGCCAAGCAACGCAAGCTCGAACTTATTGAGCAAGCTGCAGCCCTCACCACCTACGATGACGTTTCGGCTGCTGCTCAAGAGGCAAAAGCGCTACAACAACAGTGGAAAGAGGCTGGCCCAACCTTCCATAGCCAAGAGCGCAAGCTGTGGAAAGCATTTCGTGATCATTGCGATGTGATTTTTGCCCGCTTACAGGATTCACTGCCATCGGTAGCGGAGCAGCAGTCAGCTAAAAGCGCCATTCAAAATACACTAGCAAGCCTTGAAGCCAGCTTAGAGAAGCCACGCCACTTGGAGCTAGTGTTGGCTGAAGCAAATAACTTACTTAGTACGCTAATCGACGAAGAAAACATAACACCCAAAGACCAGCAGCGCTTAGCACGAGCCATCAACCAGTTGGATAACGAACGGGACCGGCTGGCGCGCGCATTTGCGCAGAACAATGATCATCGCGTCCTAGCAGCGCCCCTTGATGAGGCCGAAGAAGCCGTTCTTAGTGATAACCCCGTAGATCTGCAAGCGATCCCTCAAGAGCTTGGTTCCATTGAACCAATGAACTTACGCCGTGAGAATCTGCTTGCGATCATCGATAACCGTGCACTACTGGAAGATGAACTTACGCAAACAGGTGTTCAAGCGCGTGAACTATGTATCCGCCTCGAAATACTTTTGAGCGAACCTTCACCTGAGAGCGACGAAGCACTGCGTATGGAGTATCAAATGCAACGCCTCCAACAAGCGCTAGAAAGGCAGAATCGCTCAACAGATTTAACGGATTTAGTCGCACTCGAAGCCGAATGGCTGGCGCTTCCTTTCAAGGGGGCATACCCAGAATATCAAGCACGCTTTGAAGGCCTGTTTAGCAGTTTACTCAACTGATTTCTTGGATTCAGGCATAAAAAAACCGCACAAACGTGCGGTTTTTTTGAATCGACGTGCTTAGTGCATGTGTAAACCGCCGTTAATCGACATATCTGCACCCGTGATATAGCCGGACTCTTCCTCAGCAAGGAAAGTGACAATGCGGCCGATCTCTTCTGGCGTACCAAAACGACCAACAGGGATAGTTGAGCAGATCTTTTGCTGAACTTCTTCTGCAATTTTAGCCACCATTGGCGTCATCACATAACCCGGTGATACTGTATTGACCGTGACGCCTTTCGCTGCCACCTCTTGCGCAAGCGCTTTGGTGAAACCATGGATGCCCGCTTTTGCAGCCGAGTAGTTACACTGACCAAATTGGCCTTTTTGCGCGTTAACGGAGGAGATGTTGATGATGCGGCCGAAACCTTTTTCGATCATTGGGTTGATCACCAGTCGCGTCATATGGAACATGGAATCAAGGTTGGCTGTTAGTACCTCATCCCACTGCTCCCAGCTCATCTTCTTGAACTGACCATCACGAGTGATACCGGCATTGTTAATCAGTACATCGACTGAACCGCCTGTTATCTCCTCAACCGCTTTGATACACGCTTCACAAGACGCTGTATCAGTAACGTCTCCGTAAGCGACATGAATGTCATAGCCATCTTCTTTTTGCTGTGCTTGCCACGCTTTCGCTTTTTCGTGGTTGCCTCCGCTGTTATAACCTGCCACAACGGTAAATCCTTTATCCACCAAGCTACGGCAAATTGCTGCACCCAATCCGCCTGTTCCGCCGGTTACAAGAGCAACTTTTTTACTCATGTTCACATCCCCTATTTCATTCTCTTTTTGATTTCATTAGACACACTTTATATTTATTTTTAATGCCTATTCATTCGATCATAGACCCAAGGTCACTATTTAAAATATGACTTTGGTTGCAGGTGAATAAGATAACAAAAGAGTATGAAAGTTCTGTGATAATAAAAGCCACAAACAGACTATTGATTTACAACAGCTTTTCTTTTTAGTAAACGAGAAACTCTAAAGTAAGCGATCACTGCGGTCAGAGCATTAGCTACGACGAAGGAACTAAACATAGCCTCTAACCCCGCAAAGTAATTTGCTATCCAAGCCAGTGGGATGAAAAACACAAACAAACGAATCACACTGATTCTCATGGCTTGCATCGGTTGGTGAAGCGCATTTAACGTCGAAGCGCTGAGAAAAATCACCGCCTGCATCCCAAAACCTAACGGTACGATCGAAATCCAAAGTGCCAGAGGCTCCTCTACTGCTGACGAGTCAGCAAAAGCACCAGCAATAACGTCCTGCAAAAGAAACAACACAACGAATACAATTAACTGCCACCCCAGTGCAAATTTGATGGCGCCTTTATAAGCAGCTTCAACCCGTGCGATTTGATTGGCTCCAAAGTTCTGGCTCACAAAGGGCGGTAATGTCATCGAAAGTGCTAAACAAGCCAGCAGAGACAGCGATTCCAAGCGGTTCCCGACCCCAAATGCAGCAACGGCTTCAGCGCCATGCTGAGCGACCAGTGCCGTTAATACGCCCCCAGCTATCGGCGTTAGCATATTAGAAACAGCGGCTGGGATACCGATTTTCATCACCTGCATCCAGTGGGACAAAATACGTTTCAACTGCGGAGGCTGAACCACCAGCAGCTGGTATTTATGAAATAGGATATAAACCACATAGACGAAAACTCCCATCCAAGCGGTGACACTCGCAAGCGCAGCACCTTGAATACCCATACCCGGAATAGGCCCCCAGCCAAAAATAAACAGAGGATCTAAAATCAAGTTCGCAGCAGAAGAGACCGCCATAACCAGCGCAGGGGTTTTTGTGTCACCTTTGGCACGTAAAGAGCTGTTAGCAACCATATTGGATACCACAAAGGCCGCACCAAACCACCACATATCCATATAGTCTAAGATAAATGGCATTTGCGCTTCGCTAGCCCCTAATAGGTTAAACAGCGGCACCATAAAGAAACGGGCAACGACACTGATGAACACCACCAGTAAAAACGTCATCATTAGATTGTCGGTGGCCAACTTTGCAGCTTGGCTCGTTTTACCGCCGCCGATTAACTTAGCTAATGTCGCTGATGTTCCAATACCAAAACCGATGGCCAAACTAATCACGGCAAAAGTCACGGGGAAGGTGAACGCAAGCGATGCCATCTCGCGCGTGCCAAGTTGGGAAACAAAGTAAACATCAGCAAGATTGAAGAGCATCAGGCTAACAATCCCCATCATCATGGGAAGCGTCATACGGACAAGCGTGGGCCGGATAGCCCCGCGGATAAGATCAAGATCAGCCATAAATACTCAAAGCGATTAAAAGAAACCTATGCTAACGGGAGAACACATAAAGAAAAACCGCCATAATAAGAAGTCTTTGTTCCCAACGCGACTATAAATCCGATGAACTTGGTTTTACTCAACGAAAGCGACTTTACCTCTACTGATCGAGTGACTTTAACGGATCGCCGTTTCCATCATATTAAAAACGTTCACAAAGTGTCCCTAGGCGACACCTTACGAGTGGGCTTACTCGATGGATTTTTAGGTGAAGCTGTTGTCGAAGCGATAAGCGAGCACGAAGTACTCCTGCGCGTTAATCTGACAGAACCACCCGTACCAGCCCTACCAGCGACACTTATTCTGGCGCTGCCACGGCCCAAAATGCTGAAAAGAATCTTAGAAACTGTCGCGGCCATGGGTGTTAAAGAGATCTATCTCATCAATAGTTATCGGGTAGATAAGAGTTACTGGTCGACGCCTTGGTTAAAACCCGAAAAGGTCGATGAGCTATTTCGCTTAGGGCTCGAGCAAAGCGGAGACACAAGGCTGCCTAAGCTACACTTGCGTAAGCGCTTTAAACCCTTCGTCGAGGATGAGCTACCCGCCATTGCAGCAGATACACGCGCACTGATTGCGCACCCCTACAATGCATCTACCTGCCCAGCTGCGACGGACGAACCGACCACCCTCGCTATAGGGCCCGAGGGCGGTTTTATAGCCTATGAAGTTGAAAAATTAGAGGCCATAGGGTTCACCACATTTCATTTAGGCCGACGCATTCTGCGGGTAGAAACAGCGATCCCAGCAACGCTCTCACGCCTATTCCCAGCTTATTAGTACGGCTTTATATCACCAAAAACTAATAGCTAATGATAATAGTTATTAATTGTGTTACTCATTTGCCTATGATAGCGTTAACCCAAATTAACAGGCACCCACGGAACGGCGCTCCAAACGGTGCTGACAGCCTAAGTTTTGACTGATAATTAAAGGGTTTTATTGTGAAACGTACACGTCTTGGATTAGCAATTGCTTTAGTATCCTCCTCCCTCTCTATGCCTGCTTTAGCACACAGTGACGCGTCCTATTCTGGATTCCCGATCACAGTAAAAGACTACAAAGGAGATAAGAAAAGCTCCGTCGCATACAGCGGCCAAATTGCTCGTCATGCGCTCCATGACTCTCTGAAAAAGCTATCAGCACGTGGTAACGGTATGCCAAATGCCGAGCTAAAAGCACAAATGATGGCTTACTACGCAGGTAAGGATGCAGGCCGCAAGATTATTGCTCCAGCAACCAAAGGCGACTTTGTAGTTAAGCAGAGCGCGGTTGATGAGCTATCCAAAGGCAAAAACCTTAAAGGTAAAACCTACGGTGGTGCCGTGTCTGCATGGCCAGGCAACATGACGGGCAGCGAAGTGATCGAGTTCTGGATCGATAAAGCCTCTGCAGCAAACAAAGGTTTTGATCCGCTAACAGGCCTTGACTACACACAGCTGATCTCCAAATTCTTGATGGGAGCCGTTTTCTACAACCAAGCAGTCGATAACTACTTAGACGAGAAGCTAGACGCTGGCACCAAGCCCAATGGCAAGCCATACAAAGACGGCACACCTTACACCGGCAAAGAACACGTATGGGATGAAGCCTTTGGTTACTTCGGCGTACCTGCTCACGCACTGTCACTGGATGCAAAAACCGCCTATAGCATCGCGAAGCAGAAGCCTGAGAGCGTTAAGTCAGCTGATGCAAATGGCGACAAGATGATCGACCTCAAGTCTGAGATGGTGTTCGCACACGGTTACTACGCAGCCGGCGCTGATAAATCTGGCAACAGCAACTACATGCACACCATCACCGAAGCGTTCATCGACGGCCGCCAACTGATCACTAAAGCTAACGGCAAAAACCTGACTGACCAGCAGCGTGAAGAACTAAAAGCCTACGCTGATGTGATCCGTACAAACTGGGAAAAGGTTATCGCTGAAGCGGCATTCAAATATGCGGGCTCCGTCTACAAAGATGCGTTAGCGCTGCAAGACGCAGTTGATAACAACGGTGACCTACAGAAAACATTCCGCACATACGCGAAGCACTGGGGCGAGCTAAAAGGTTTCGCGATGGCGCTACAAGTCAGCGGCAAAGATCTCGGCGTTACTGCTGTTAAGCTGAATCGTTTAATCGGCGCTAGCCCCGTTCTTTTGGGGAATACTCAAGTTTCCGGTATCGATAACGATGGTAACTATATCCAGTCACCGTCTGTTTCGTTGGAAGAGTACGCACTGAACATGATTGAAGTGCAAAAGCTACTGAACGACACATTTGGCTTGCAGGCAAAAGCGAACGACCAGTTGGATAAACTCTCCAAGCTAGCCGAAAAGCTTAGCAACACAAGCAGTGCAGAGAACGACTAATATTCGTCAAGCGGGTGGCGGAAACGCCACTCGCAACGATGGCAACAGATGATCGAATCCCTCCAAATAGACTCTATCTCATTTATCAGCGCACTATTCCTCGACCCGCGCAAGCGGCTGTTTATCGGATACCTATTAGCCGCCATTTTAGTGGCATTAGCCTTTCTTACCCTGCGGGGTATGGCTCTACCCCACGCTTTTCGTACTCTTTTTAGCCGCAAGATTTGGTTCTCTAAATCAGCTCGTGCTGATTACGGGCTGCTGGTCGTCAATAGTGCCCTGTTCAGCATGTTAGCTCCGGTACTGCTTGCCAAGCTAACCGTAGCCACTCTGATCTATCAATTATTACAAACAACATGGGGCGCCAGCGGCCCACAACTCGTATGGCCAAGCGCAGCGATCGCTGCGAGTTTCACACTGTTTCTTTTTCTGCTCGATGACTTCGCACGATACCTCCTCCACCGACTGCTTCACACAGTGCCGTGGCTTTGGGCATTTCATAAAGTCCACCACAGCGCCGAGACAATGACACCGCTCACGGTGCTGCGCACACATCCGATCGAAGGGGTCTTGTTCTCATTACGGGGCGCACTGGTTCAAGGCCTTTGCATTGCGCTGTTCGTTTACCTGTTTGATGATCAGGTTGACTTAGTAACTGTACTTGGCGCCAGCGTCATTGTTTTTGCTTTCAATGTTGCTGGATCAAACTTGCGCCACTCTCACATTGCGCTGTTTTACTGGCCTTGGTTGGAGCGCATTTTTATCTCACCGGCACAGCACCAGATTCACCATTCGGTTGAGCCACGCCATTTTGATAAAAATTTCGGCGCCATTCTCGCGATATGGGATCGATTGGGCGGCAGCCTACACCTGTCAGAGCCCGCAACTAAACTACAGTTCGGCATCAGCCGCGAACAGAAAGCAGACCATAGATTCAGCACGCTGTACCTAACCCCTTTTATCGAAAGCTACCGGCTGATCAAGCAACGCTTTCTCGCAAAGGCCATACCAAAAAAGCAGAATAAACCTGATCTGACGCAAAAAACGATATACAAATAATAACTGTTATCATTTATAATCAGGCTTTCGTATCGAATACAAAGAGAGCTAACTGATGTTTCAATCGCTGCGTAGTGCTGGTTTTTTATCGACCTCTTTACTGATCGCTTTATCTATCGCCACACCGGTTAATGCTGAGTCCGATTTTGTGAATGTTTACTCGGCGCGCAAAGAAGCACTTATCAAGCCTTTGCTAGATAAGTTTTCCGATCAGACAGGCATCACAGTCAACCTGATCACAGGTAAAGCAGACGCACTGCTCAAGCGCTTGCAAGTTGAGGGCAGCGCGAGCCCTGCGGATATTTTCCTAACGGTTGATGCAGGCCGCCTACAACGAGCGAAAGATGCCAACGTGCTGCAGCCAATTCAAAACAGCGTTTTGGAGCAAACAATTCCGGCCAATCTACGCGATAAAGACAACCAATGGTTTGGCCTTTCACAGCGTGCACGCACCATCTTTTTCGCGAAAGACAAAGTAAAGCCAAGCGAACTCTCCACATATGAAGACCTAGCCTCTGACAAATGGAAAGGCCGCCTTTGCATCCGCTCCTCCGATAACATCTACAACCAGTCCCTGGTTGCATCCATGATCGAAGCAAACGGTGCGCAAGCAACTGAAACGTGGGCAAAAGGCCTCGTTGCTAACTTCGCTAAACCACCTGCCGGCGGTGATACAGATCAACTGCGTGCCGCTGCTGCAGGCGTCTGTGACGTAACGTTAGCAAACACTTACTACTTCGGGCGTTTGGCGAACAGCCAGAAAGCCGCAGATCAAGCCATTGTTGAGAAGCTCGGCGTGTTTTGGCCAAACCAGCAAGATCGCGGTGTGCATATGAACGTTAGTGGCGCAGGTGTGACAAAATCCGCACGCAATAAAGACAACGCCATGAAATTGCTTGAGTTCTTAGTCTCTCAGGACTCCCAAGAGTGGTACGCACAGGTTAACAATGAGTATCCTGTAGTACCCGGCACAGGCGTATCTGCAACGTTAACTCAGTTTGGTGACTTCAAAGCCGATACCGTCAAGCTGAGCAAGCTTGGTGAAAACAATCGTGCGGCGGTCGAGCTAATGGACCGAGCGGGATGGAAATAATTACTTCTCTCGTTCTCAATGGTAAGATTGTCCCGACAGCGCCTTAAGGCGCTGTCATCGTTTTAGTCAGGACTATCAACGCCCTATGATCGCGAGCGCTATTCAAACTCTACCTTTTAGACGCATCAACTGGCTGAGCAACCTTGCTGTTTTGGTTGCAGCTATCCTCGCGCTACCTATCTTAGTTATCGCAGCCTATGTACTTACAGGCTCTGCCGAGGTTTGGCGCCATCTCGCTGATACGGTGCTCAGCGATTACGTGATCAACTCACTGCTGCTAGTGGTTGGGGTGTCCATCGGCAGTTTATTGCTCGGCGTTCCAACCGCGTGGCTCACTAGTGTTTGCGCCTTTCCGGGCCGCCGCGTGCTTACCTGGGGCCTACTACTACCGATGGCCGTGCCGGCCTATATCATTGCCTACACTTACACAGGCTTGCTCGATTTCGCAGGTCCCGTGCAGACCGCACTTAGGGAAATCACGGGATTAGGTTATGGTGAGTACTGGTTTTTTGAGATCCGCTCCATTGAAGGTGCGGCCATTATGCTGGCGCTTGTACTCTACCCCTACGTGTACCTGATGAGCCGAGCTGCATTTTTGGAGCAATCGCAAAGCACGTTAGAAGTCAGCCGCACATTGGGCTACAGCTACAAGCAATCGTTTTTTCGCCTAGCTTTACCCCTAGCCCGCCCCTCAATTATGGCAGGCTTAACACTGGTGCTCATGGAAACACTGGCCGACTACGGCACAGTTAAGTACTTTGGAGTTACCACGTTCACAACAGGTATTTTTCGTACCTTTTATGGCTTGGGTGATGCAGCAGCGGCAGCACAACTAGCCGCCATGTTGCTTGGTTTTGTCTCGATTTTAATCTTGTTAGAGCGTTACTCACGCCGTAAGTCCCGCTACCACGGCGGCAGTTCCCAAGGTAAACAAGCACGCCTCATCAAGCTTGAGGGCGCAGCAGCTTGGGGAGCTACGCTCTACTGTTTTATTCCTGTATTGGTCGGCTTTTTACTGCCTGCGGGTGTCTTGCTCTATTGGGCTTTAACACAAGCAGACTTTACCGCTGCGGAGTTTATTTCACTCTCGTGGAACTCCTTTTATCTAGCGACAACGGCTGCGATCATTGCTGTGGTACTGGCACTGCTGCTTTGTTATGCCAAGCGGCTTAGTACTCGCCATCATGTTAAAACAGCTGTAACCATCGCAGGCTTAGGCTACGCGCTTCCGGGCACCATTATTGCCATTGGCGTTTTGATCCCTCTCGCTTGGCTAGACCACCGCTTGATAGCGTTCGCCAAAGATACGTTTGGTATAGATATCGGCTTGGTGCTCTCGGGTACGCTGGTTGCGCTGTTATTTGCCTATACAGTGCGCTTTCTGGCTGTCTCCTTAGGGGCGGTACAAAGTGGCCTCGATAAGATTAAGCCAAGCATCGATTTTGCCGGGCGCTCACTGGGCTGCACGCCCACTCAAGTACTGAAACGCATCCATGTGCCCCTCATGAGAAGCTCGGTGCTAACAGCGCTATTGATTGTCTTTGTTGATGTTTTGAAAGAGCTACCTGCCACACTGATTTTGCGGCCTTTCAACTTTAACACCCTTGCTGTTCGCGCTTTTGAGCTGGCGTCCGATGAACGGCTCGTGGACGCAGCGCCAGCATCATTGATGATTGTCTTGGTGGGACTTGCACCTGTGATACTATTAAGCCGTTCTATTGCACGCGGCAAACATACGATTTGAGAGGCTTATGAACGCGCAACCACACACGCTCGTAACACCACTACTGACCCTCACAGATATCAGTATTGCCTACGGTGACCATCTCGCGGTTTCGCACGCTCAAATGCAACTCGGCGATGGTGAAATTGGTTGCCTACTCGGCCCAAGTGGCTGCGGTAAATCCACGTTACTGCGTGCTATTGCAGGCTTTGAGCCTTTGCAAAGTGGTCAACTCTCTATGGGTGGGCGCATCCTAGCCACAAACCAGCAGATGCTACCGCCTGAAAAACGTAATATCGGCATGGTATTTCAAGATGTGGCTCTATTCCCACATCTAAACATAGCCGATAACATCGCTTTCGGATTACAAAAACTATCACGCAAAGAGCGCACTGCACGCATCACTGAACTACTTAAGCTGGTTGGGCTTCCCGGTGTTGAGCAGCGCTTCCCGCACTCATTGTCCGGCGGCCAGCAGCAGCGTATCGCACTGGCCAGAGCGCTAGCGCCACGCCCGCAGCTACTTCTGCTAGATGAGCCCTTCTCTGGTTTAGACGCCAAGCTGCGTGAAAGCCTCGTCCCAGAGGTGCGCAGCATTCTTAAAACGCTAGGTATAAGCGCCTTAATGGTTAGCCACGATCAGCATGAAGCCTTTGCTATTGCCGATAAGATTGGTGTGATGAATGATGGCCAAGTGCTGCAGTGGGCCAGCGCCGAAGAGGTCTACAACCAGCCAAGCACCCACTTCGTCGCTGAGTTTATTGGCCATGGTGATTTCATACACGGTACGGTGCACTGCCCCAACTGCGTTGACTCCGCACTAGGACGTTTGCGCTCCGAAATTCCCCATGGGTTCAACGCAGGTGAGCAGGTTGAAGTGCTGGTTCGGCTACAAAACGTGCAGTATGACGCTGGCAGCCCATACAGTGCTCAGATACAGCAACGCACCTTCCGTGGCGCGAATATTCTTTATAGCTTGCTACTCAGCAATGGCGATAAGCTTGCCTGCTTAACCGACCCATCTGTTGATATTCCGGTTGGCGCCGCCATGCCCATTCGCCCCGAGTTACAAAACTTGGTCGCATTCCCAGCAAGCCACTAAGCGCTGAGGTCAGCTTTAAAACGCTGCCAGTCAAAGCACGGGCCGGGATCAGTTTTACGCCCCGGCGCAATATCAGAGTGGCCAGTAATACGTTGCGCACTGATGCAGGGATAAGCCCGACAAATCGCTCTTGTGACAGCCGCTAGGCTCTCATACTGCGCGTCACTAAAAGGGTGTTGATCTGTCCCCTCTAGCTCAATCCCGATCGAGAAGTCATTGCACGCGTCGCGCCCATCAAAACAGGAAACGCCCGCATGCCAAGCGCGCTGATCGAGGTTCACAAACTGTACCACCTCTCCACAACGGCGAATCAGCAGGTGCGCCGACACCTGCAAATTGGCAATCTCGGTAAAATACGGATGAGCCGTAGGGTCTAAGCAGTTTTGGAAAAACTGTTCAATGTAATCACCACCAAACACAGCCGGTGGCAAACTAATATTGTGGATAACCAATAGATCCACGGCCTCACCTGCTGGCCGCTCATTAAAGTTGGGCGAAGGCACCCAACGCGCGCCATCCAAGCGGCCCGCTTTAATATCAAACTCAGATTTCATGACTTGCTGCTACTCGTAACCCACGGATTCATATAGAATCGAGCCATCATATCACGCGAAACAAACGATAGAGCCGAAACCACTATGCTGACTCTTGCTGACCTACAGCCCACCATCAAAGCCAACGTAGCCGCCGCCCTTCAGGAAGATATTGGCGCCGGTGATATTACCGCGCAACTGATCCCCGCCAGCGAGCAAGCTACAGCTCGGGTTATCAGCCGTCAAGATGCGGTAATCAGTGGCGTAGCGTGGGCCAACGAAGTGTTTCAGCAAGTAGACCCTAACTTAACGATTGAGTGGCAAGTGCAAGATGGCGACCACGTTAGCCGCGACCAAGTTCTGTTTTTAGCAACCGGTTCAGCACGCTCATTACTCACCGCAGAGCGTTGTGCGCTCAACTTTTTACAAACACTTTCTGGCACAGCCACGGTGAGCAGCAGCTACGCCGAGAAAGTTAAAGATACCCAAGTAAAATTACTGGATACCCGTAAAACCCTGCCTGGCCTGCGCCAAGCACAAAAGTACGCGGTGACTTGCGGCGGCTGCTATAACCACCGCGTCGGGCTGTACGATGCGTTTTTAATTAAAGAGAACCATATTATGGCCTGTGGCGGGATCGCTGAAGCGATTGAAACTGCGCAGCGTTCAGCCCCCGGCAAACCAGTCGAGATCGAGGTAGAAACCTTAGATCAGCTGCAACTAGCGCTTGATGCACGGGCGGATATTGTGATGCTGGATAACTTTTCGTTAGAGGCGATGCGCGAAGCAGTCAAACTTACGGCTGGCAGAGCAAAACTGGAAGCCTCTGGCAATGTGACTGACGCAACCCTACTGCCAATTGCTGAAACCGGCGTTGATTACATCTCGATCGGGGCGCTCACTAAACACTGCCAAGCGGTTGATTTGTCGATGCGTTTGATCTAACGCAAAGAGTGTTAACAATCTGGCGTCTAGCCAATTAAAAAAGCGAGCTATAAGCTCGCTTTTTTGTACAGGTAAACAGGCTAAAGGAGTTAGCCTAATTAGCGTTACACACCGCTTTACCAATCAGCGTCCACTCATCATTACGCTGAATCTCTAGGATGTCATACACCTCGATACGCAAACCACCCACCGGCAAGTTTTCAGCAGTAAATAATTCACACGCTTTACGCGCCGCTTGCTCACCGTTGGTGCGTTCGGCCACCACACCCACAGCTAAAATTTTATCATCTTCCCACCACACCGGACGCGCGGGGAACAATGCATCGGCTAGCAACAGCTGCTCTGCTCGTTGCTTTACAGCATCAGGTAAGCGCTTAGTTTGGGAGTTGATATAGAGGGTCACGCCAACACAGGCGGCGATAAGCAGAATAATAATGTTACGTTTCATAAAACACTGATCTGTTGGGTTTTTTCCTATCCTAACAGCAATCAGAGACAAGCAAAGCGATAAATTAGTCGCAGAAATAAAAAAGCCCCTAAGCCTTCGCTAGGCTTGGGGGCTATCAACCACGTAAAGTTTAACTACTACGGATTGTTTTTCTCGATTAGGTCTTTAGCCGCAGCTTGAGTGACTGATGTAGTGTTTGTCCAAGTGATACTTGATGTCCCCACGTTTGGTGTCATAGTAATTGTCTCTCCATCAACATTTGCACCAATACCGGTAGCCAATGTTAGTACGATTACACCATCTGTTACTGCAGCACTTGCCACTTCCTTAGTCGCGTTGAATACTGGAACCCCTCCAGAGCCAGAGTCGCAGGTAGTTAACACATTACCATTTTCTTGGGCACACAGACCTACTGCGGTTTTAAGGCTATTTGCAGAGCTGATTGCAGCCGAAGTTTTTGCCTTGACCGTGTAATCCTGATACGCAGGCAGAGCGATGGCTGCCAAAATACCGATGATCGCAACAACGATCATCAATTCAATCAATGTAAAGCCTTGTTGCTTTTTCATACGTTCTCTCCAGCGAGTATAAATAACGAATTAGGTAAAGCGTCTTCCTTGGTTGGCAGCGCTGCACTTAGTGTAGACAACTCCCTAAAATAATCCAATTTCCATGGGAACTTTTTACAAATATTTTGCGCCCCTTTCCCAGTGCTTTAGCAAGTGCTATTTTATGCCTACGAAACACAGACTTATGTCCCGCACCAGCGCAAGGAGAGAACGTGGTACATCAGCAACCCTTAAGTGGTCTCGCTCGTCGGCTTGTAAAAGATGGTGTTTTTTCTGCCGATGTGGCCCGCGATGCCATCGACAAAGCTCGCGCCTCACAAAAGCCTTTTATCTCCCATATTATTGATGAGCGCTTGGTTAGCGCACACCGGGCTGCCAGCGCCGCATCGGATGAGTTTGGTTTACCACTGCTAGATCTTTCGGCCTTTGATGCATCAATGGTGCCGCAAGGTATTGTCTCTGAGCAGCTGATTAATAAGCACCACGCGATCCCGCTGATCAAGCGGGATAACCGTATCTATGTGGCGCTCTCTGACCCAACCAATATCCAAGCGCTGGATGAGATCAAGTTCCACACCGGAACAACCACCGAAGGGGTTATTGTCGAAGACGATAAGCTGAAGCAGTTTATCGCCACGTTCTTAGAAGGCAGCGACTCCGCCCTAGACGATCTAGAAGACGCCGACCTTGATGCGCTTGATGACGGCACAAACGCTGAAGAGGAGGAAGAGGAGAGCAGCGAAGAGGCGGCAAAAGATGCACCCATTGTGCGCTTTGTTAACAAAATCCTGCTGGATTGTATTAAAAAAGGCGCATCGGATATTCACTTTGAGCCTTATGAAAAGTCATACCGTATCCGCAGCCGGATCGATGGTATTTTGCAAGAGATTGCCAAACCACCAAGCAACCTCGCATCGCGCCTCTCAACGCGTTTGAAGGTCATGTCCAAGATCGACATCTCAGAGAAGCGCCTACCGCAAGATGGCCGTATCAAGATGCGTATCTCAAAAAACCGCTCCATCGATTTCCGTGTAAACACACTGCCTACCCTTTGGGGTGAAAAGATCGTACTGCGTATTTTGGATCCATCCAGCGCCAAGATGGGCGTAGACGCACTGGGGTTTGATGCCGTGCAAAAAGAGCTATACATGGGCACGCTGCACAAGCCACAGGGGATGATTCTTGTTACCGGCCCAACGGGTAGTGGTAAAACCGTCTCGCTCTACACGGGTTTGAATACTCTTAACACGCCAGAGCGCAATATCTCTACCGCCGAAGACCCGGTCGAGATTAACTTGGAAGGGATCAACCAAGTCCACGTAAACCATAAGGTCGGGCTTACCTTTGCCGAGGCGCTGCGCTCCTTCCTCCGTCAAGACCCGGATGTTGTGATGGTGGGTGAGATTCGTGACTTAGAAACAGCCGAAATCGCTATTAAAGCTGCGCAAACAGGCCATATGGTGCTATCAACGTTGCACACCAACAGTGCTGCCGAAACGTTAACCCGTTTACGCAATATGGGGGTGCCGTCGTTCAATATTGCAACCTCTGTTAGCTTGATTATCGCTCAGCGTTTGGCACGCCGCTTATGTGAGAGCTGCAAAAAGCCGTTAGATCTGCCAGAAGCTGCCATACTAGAAGAGGGCTTTGAGCAGAACCAAATGAACGAGATGCAGCTCTTTGAGGCTAACCCAGAGGGGTGCCCAAAATGTACCCGTGGCTTTAAGGGCCGAGTCGGTATTTATGAGATGCTACCCATGACCCCTGAAGTTGCAGAGGTCATTATGAACAACGGTAACTCGTTAGATATTATTCGCGTGGCCAGCGGTCAGAGCTTTAGAACACTGCGACAGACGGGCCTCGATAAAGTAGCGCAAGGTATTACCAGCCTTGAAGAGATGAACCGCGTTATCAAAACTTAGTAGGGATCGATGTAAGGCATGGCGGCGAAAGAGCAAAAAATAATTACCTTCGCATGGCAAGGTAAAGATAAAAGCGGCAACTTAAGTAAAGGCAAAATTGACGCACCGGATATCGCAACTGCGAAAGCGAACCTGCGCAAGCAAGGCATCTTGCCTAAACGTGTAGCCAAAGATTCTAGCCTTTCGTTATTAGGCGAGAAGAATAAGCCGATTAAATCGGTGGATATCGCCTACTTTACGCGCCAACTGGCTACTATGCTCAAATCAGGCGTTCCGCTGTTACAAGGTATGGAAATCGTTGGTAACGGCACCGAGAAAATTGCCCTCAAACGTTTGATCAACCAGATCCGCCAATCAGTGAGTGGTGGCTCGGACCTTGGCCAGTCGTTACGTGCACACCCCAAGTTTTTCGACGACTTATTCTGCAGCCTCGTAGAAGCGGGCGAAGAGTCGGGCGCACTCGAGGAGATGCTTGACCGTATCGCTACTTACAAAGAGAAAACCGAATCACTTAAGGCAAAAATCAAAAAAGCAATGACATATCCAGCCGCTGTACTTCTCGTCGGCTTGATCGTCTCAGCTATTTTGCTGGTAAAAGTAGTACCTACCTTTGAAGGTATATTTAGCTCTTTTGGAGCAGAGTTACCCGCTTTCACTCTTTTCGTAATTGGTCTATCCGAAATTGCACAAGCCTATTGGTATATCGCGTTGTTCGCCATTATTATCGGCGGTTTTGTTTTCGTGCGGCTTAAACGCAACTCCCAAGCCTTTGCTGATTTTGTTGACCGCGCAGTACTGAAAGTTCCTGTTATTGGCGGCATTTTGCATAAAGGCGCTATCGCCCGTTTTGCTCGCACACTCGCAACGACCTTTGCTGCCGGTGTGCCACTGGTTGAGGCGCTGGACTCTGCAGCGGGGGCATCAGGCAATGTGGTCTATCGAAACGCGATTATCCAGATACGTAACGGCGTATCTACCGGCCAATCATTGCAGAATGCCGTTAACATGACTGGGGTTTTCCCAAATATGACGGCCCAGATGATCGCTATCGGTGAAGAGGCAGGCTCGTTAGATATGATGCTCGACAAAGTGGCGACCTTCTATGAAGAGGAGGTCGATAACGCCGTTGATAACCTTTCGAGCTTAATCGAGCCACTCATCATGGCGATTCTTGGCGTACTCGTTGGTGGCTTGGTTATCGCGATGTACTTGCCGATCTTCCAGTTGGGTAATGTGGTTTAACTTAGCTAAGCCAAATTGCTTATATTGCTTTGTTCACCTAAGTTGCTAAACCGCGACTGAGTTTTTTCTTCTAGTTAATAGTGTTAATTAAATCATGGCTGAGCTTTACACGTTTTTTGCAGCAAATATCTATGCAGGCCTCGGCCTTACCTTCGTTTTCTCATTACTGGTTGGGAGCTTTCTAAACGTAGTAATCTACCGCATCCCCGTTATGATGGAGCATGAGTGGGAAGATAACCTTGCAGAGGCGCAGGGGAAAGAGGTGGAGCGCGAGACTTTCAACCTATCTGTACCTCGCTCTCGATGTGGCAACTGCCAGCACCAAATTCGCTGGTATGAGAACATTCCTGTTATTAGCTACCTGATACTGAAAGGCAAATGTAGCCAGTGTAAAACAGCTATCTCGTTGCGCTACCCTGCAATTGAGCTGCTAACAGCTTTGCTGAGCGTACTAGTAATTTATACGTTAGGTTTTAACGGCTTTGGTTTCGCGGCTGTTGTTTTTACGTGGTTACTGATCGCGCTGACCTTTATAGACCTCGATCACTACCTCCTGCCCGACCGTATCACACTGCCGCTGTTATGGCTTGGCCTGCTTATAAACACACAAGAGATGTTCACTAGCCTATCCTCAGCCGTTTGGGGAGCCGCAATTGGATACCTTACTCTTTGGTCGATCTATTGGTTATTCAAACTACTGACCGGCAAAGAGGGCATGGGATATGGCGATTTCAAACTATTGGCCGCGTTAGGAGCATGGTGCGGGGCGACGAGCTTGCCACTGATTATTTTGCTCTCCTCCGTCACGGGGGTTGTTCTCGCGATAGTTATGGTCGCGTTTAAACGCCATGAAGCCCAAAAACCACTTCCTTTTGGCCCTTACCTTGCGATAGCAGGCTGGATTGCTTTACTCTGGGGCCAACAGATCACAAATGCTTATCTCGGTATGCTATAAGGTTTAAAACATGTTAGTGGTTGGATTAACAGGTGGTATCGGTAGTGGTAAAAGTGCGGCGTCAGAGGCTTTTGCTAAGCTAGGGCGCCCCATCATTGATGCTGATGTGGTAGCAAGAGAGGTTGTAGAGCCCGGTGAAGAGGCTCTGGCGAAAATAGCTGAGCATTTCGGCGAAGCGGTACTGCAGGACGATGGTCACCTAAATCGAGCCATGTTGCGCGATATTGTTTTCCAAGAGTCCAAACACCGCGAATGGCTAGAGCAATTGCTGCACCCTATTATTCGTACACGCATTATGGATAAACTAGAGAGCTATCAAGGCCAAGAAGCTTACGCCATTCTCGCCTCGCCGCTGCTACTGGAAACGGATCAACACAAGCTTGTTGATCATATTATCGTTGTAGATATAGAAGAGCCGCTACAGATTAAGCGCACATCTGAGCGCGATGGTAATACACCTGATCAAGTAGAGCGCATCATGGCGGCGCAATTAAGCCGAGCAGAGCGCGCGGCAAACGCGGATTCTTTGCTAGACAACAACACAACCCGAGAAGCCCTTGAGCAACAAGTTGCTACGCTAGATAAGAAGCTTCGCAGCTTAGCTGCTGAGGAGTACCAAGCATGAGTAAATCGGTTAAGGTGGCTTGTCCCCAGTGCCAAAAGAAAGCGGCATGGGATAGCAAAAACCCATACCGCCCTTTCTGTAGTGAGCGCTGTAAACTGATCGATTTAGGCGCTTGGGCCAGCGAAAGCTACCAGATTCCGAGCTCCCCATCTGAAGAGGAGTATGGTGAGTACAGCACAGGGCTGGATGCTAACGAGAAGCCTTTTACTCCAACCATGCACTGATAGCAGCGATACCTTGTGCCCCTATCGCTAACGCATGTGGCAACTCATCTTCCGACATTCCACCCAGCAGATATACCGGCAAAGGCGCTTGGGCGATAAGCTGCCGCGCGGCATCAAAGCCTAACGTAGGCGAGCCTGGATGACTATTGGTCGGTAAGATGGGCGAAAGTGTAATGTAATCACAACCAATCCTGACTGCTGCCTCGATCTCCTCCAGATTATGACATGAAGCCCCTAAAAGACTGCTCTCAGGATTAGACTCGGTTGCCTGTAGCTCTTTACTACTTAGATGGCGGGAAAGATGACTAGACGCAGCGCCATATTTTGGGTGATTAAGCGTAACCTCCACACCTTCATCCAAAGCTTGCATGAGAGCAAGACGCCAAGATAGCGCCTCATCCAATGTCAGCTGCTTCTGACGCAGCATAACCCATGAGATTGGCGCTCGTTTACAAGCACTGAGAGTATTCTCTATACACGCCTCTAGCGTCTCAGCTTGCGGAGTAATGAAAATACGCTGCGGTAAGCGTATCGCGTTTAAGATTGGCTTGTTTGCAGCAGGAAACTCATAATCACCAAGGTCCGCTTCACTTACCCACGCTGTTTTCTGCCCTTCTTTCCCGTGGGCTTCACCTGCAAACTCAGTGACGCGATAAACATCTAGCAGTACAGATTTATCAGGGTAGTGGTGCGGAATTTGGATTAACGGCTCACAAGCCAGCACTTCAATACCGACCTCTTCATGCAGCTCACGGTGGAGTGCTTGTTCAGCACTCTCACCGGGTTCTACCTTCCCGCCAGGAAACTCCCACAACCCACCTTGATGCTTGTCTTGGGGACGGCGGGCAAGAAAAATCGCGCCACAGCCATCCTCAATGACAGCTGCAGCGACATGTATAAGACGGCTCACAACCTCTCCTAACTACGGTAGTCAGCGTTGATAGACACGTACTCCTGCGACAAATCTGTAGTCCATACAGTTTCTGATACAGTGCCACGGTTTAGTACTATTTTGATCAAGATATTCTCTTGGTTCATCACCGCTTGGCCCGCCTCTTCTGTATAACTTTCAGCGCGCCCGCCGTTTTCAACAATGCAGACATCGTCGAGGTAGATTTTAAGGGCATCAAGGTCAAAATTTTCGATACCCGCACGCCCAACAGCGGCTAAAATACGGCCCCAGTTCGGATCGCTAGCAAACAGCGCTGTTTTCACCAATGGTGAGTGAGCCACGGTATAAGCGGTGTCCAGCGCCTCTTTTTGTGACGCTGCGGACTCTACATGGATAGTAACCAACTTCGTTGCACCCTCGCCATCTTTAACAATCGCCAGCGCCAGCTCCAACATGACTTGTTCGAGCGCATCAGCAAACAACTTATAAAGTGGCTCGTTATCTTGTGTTACTTCAAGATCCAGCGCTCCAGTCGCGACCAACATGCACGAGTCGTTGGTTGATGTATCGCCATCTACTGTAATCCGATTAAATGACTTATCAGACTTCTCAGCCAGCAGAGCTTGCAGCAACTCGTGATCAACCTGCACATCCGTAGCAACATAACCCAGCATGGTCGCCATGTTAGGCATAATCATCCCCGAGCCTTTGGAAATGCCCGTCACCGTGACGGTTTGGCCTTCGTAAATAAACTGTACACTGAATCCTTTAGGGCGCGTATCCGTGGTGAGAATACCCTCCGCTGCGTTCGCCCAGTTATCTTCATCAAGATTCGCGAGTGCTTCAGGGACAACCTGCACAATTTTATCAACCGGCAGTTTCTCACCGATCACACCTGTTGAGAATGGCAGCACATCTTCTCGTTTCACGTTAGCCGCATCCGCTAGGGCTTGGCAGCACGTGTATGCATCCGCCATACCTTCAGCGCCCGTGCCTGCATTCGCATTGCCGGTGTTAACCAGCAGATAGCGGTTACGGCCTGTCGCAAGGTGATCTTTCGAGATCACCACAGGTGCGGCGCAGAAGGCATTCTTGGTGAACACACCGGCTACCGTTGCTTTCTCTGCAATTTCCATAACAACAACATCTTTGCGCCCAGGCGTTTTTACACCTGCAGATGCAACACCTAACCGAAACCCTTTTACCGGATGCAACGCCGGTAGCGTTGAGGCTCCTACTGCCATGACTTTTATCCCTCGCACAGAAAAAGAAAGCAGCCGAAGCTGCTTTCATATCAATAGATAATAATTAATCTAACTTACCGCAGCACTGCTTGTACTTCTTACCCGAACCACACGGGCAAGGTTCATTACGACCTACTTTTCGGCCATCGCGCGTGAAGGTTTCGCCAGCACTTGGGGCTGCTTCTTCACCACCTTCTTGCGCGAAGCCGGAATCGTCTTTGTGCTCAAAGTTCATTTGTTGGCGTTCTGCTTGCTCACGACGCTGCTGCTCCATCGCTTCTACCTCTTCGGGCATCTGCACTTGAACGTGTGAAAGCACTTTTACGACATCACGCTTAATATTTTCCAATAGGTTTTGGAACAGTTCAAACGACTCGCGCTTATACTCTTGTTTCGGGTTCTTCTGCGCATAGCCACGCAAGTGGATACCTTGACGCAGATGATCCATCGTTTGCAGGTGCTCTTTCCATAGCGTATCGAGCACTTGCAACATAACCTGCTTCTCAAACAGGCGCATACTCGGCGCACCCACTACTGCTTCTTTAGCCTGATAAGCAGAAACAACTTCGCCCAAGATCTTGTCGCGCAGGTTCTCTTCGTGCAGCGAGTTGTCTTCATCCAACCACGCTTGAACTGGCAGCTGAACTCCAAATTCAGCTTCCAATGCACGCTCTAGCCCCGGCACATCCCACTGTTCCTCTAGACTCTGTGGAGGGATATAGTTGCTAATCGCATTATCTACCACTTCAGCTCGCACAGCTTCAACTGTTTCCGAGATATCATCCGCAGCCATTAGTTCATTACGTTGTGTATAGATAACCGTACGCTGATCGTTAGCCACATCGTCATATTCAAGCAGCGCTTTACGAATATCGAAGTTACGCCCTTCCACTTTACGCTGCGCTTTTTCGATGGCGTTAGTCACCATTTTATGCTCAATCGCCTCGCCCTTCTCCATACCTAGTGCTTGCATAAAGGTACGTACACGCTCGGATGCGAAGATACGCATCAAGTCATCTTCAAGGGAGAGGAAGAAACGTGACGAGCCCGGGTCGCCCTGACGACCCGAACGGCCACGTAGCTGGTTATCGATACGGCGCGATTCATGACGTTCTGTACCGATGATATGCAAACCACCCGCCTCAAGCACTTTCTTGTGACGCTCTTCCCAATCAACGCGGGCCGCAGCCTCTTGCTCAGGAGTTGGGTTATCTAAGGCAGCCAGCTCAAGTTCCAGCTTACCGCCTAGCATGATGTCAGTACCACGACCGGCCATGTTAGTGGCGATTGTTACAGCACCAGGGCGGCCAGCTTCAGCGATAATTGTTGCTTCACGCTCGTGGTTTTTAGCGTTCAGTACGTTGTGCGCTACCTTCTCTTTTTTAAGGTAGTTGGAAAGCAGCTCAGATGACTCAACTGAGGCCGTACCCACCAGTACAGGCTGACCGCGCTCTTGGCAGTCGCGAATCTCTTTCACAATCGCAACATACTTCTCTTCCATTGTGAGGAAGATAATGTCGTTGAGATCATTACGTGCAACATCGCGGTTGGTTGGGATAACGATAACGTCCAAACCATAAATCTGGCGCAGCTCAAAAGCTTCCGTATCGGCTGTGCCGGTCATACCGGATAGCTTGTTGTATAAACGGAAATAGTTCTGGAATGTAGTCGAAGCAAGCGTTTGGCTCTCTTGTTGGATCGAGACACCCTCTTTAGCTTCAACAGCTTGGTGTAAACCTTCAGACCAACGACGCCCCGGCATGATACGGCCGGTGTGCTCATCAACGATAACCACCTGACCATCTTGAACGATGTAGTCTTTATCTTTTACAAACAGGTTGTGTGCACGTAACGCGGCTAGCACGTGGTGTAGGAGATTAAGGTTTTGCGGCGCATAGAGGCTTTCACCCTCTTCCAGCACGCCCTCTTTAGCCAGCAGCTCTTCGACCACTTGGTGGCCGGCCTCTGTCATTTCAACAGTGCGATTTTTTTCATCAACAACGAAGTGCTCGTTGATCACCTGCTCTGTATCTTTCGGGTCGATCTCACCTTCGAAGCGCTGTAAGTGCGGGATCAACGTGTTGATCTTCTGGTACATCGCGGAGCTGTCTTCCGCAGGCCCAGAGATGATCAAAGGAGTACGCGCTTCATCGATTAGAATCGAGTCAACCTCATCGACTACGGCAAAGTTAAAGTCGCGCTGTACCTTCTCTTCAAGACTGAAGGCCATGTTGTCACGCAGGTAGTCAAAGCCAAACTCATTGTTCGTGCCGTAAGTAATATCTGCAGCATAAGCTTGACGTTTCACCTCTGGATCTTGGCGCGATAGAACGATACCAACGCTCATGCCAAGTGCTTCATACAGTGGGCGCATCCACTCTGCATCACGTTTCGCGAGGTAGTCGTTGACGGTGACAACATGCACACCCTTACCAGAGAGGGCATTTAGATAAACAGGCAAAGTTCCAACCAGCGTTTTACCTTCACCGGTGCGCATCTCAGCTACACATCCTTCATGAAGTGTAATACCACCGATCAGCTGAACATCAAAGTGGCGCAAGCCTAGGGTACGTTTTGAGGCTTCACGCACAACAGCAAAGGCTTCAGGTAGCAAAGCGTCTAGAGCAACACCCTCTTCTAGACGAGCGCGAAACTCAGCAGTTTTTCCTTTTAGCTCCTCATCGCTGAGTTTTTCAATCTCTTCTTCCAGCGCGTTCACAAGCTTGACGAGCTTGCCCATACGCTTCAACTCGCGATCATTCTTGCTACCAAAAATCTTTTTAAACATTGAGGTCAGCATATTTTGAATTCTTTCCGTACGTCTCGGTAACGAAGGCTACCGAATTAATGAAACAGATTTTATCTGTTTATAAGGTCAAGATGTGAAATCTCAACCATCCTATTGATATAAACTAAATAATTTTCCGCATTAAAAATGCCGGGAAGGACCCGGCATTTTTTATTTGAGCAATGACTTATACAGCAACAGGCTTTTGATAAGAGATCGGAGCGACCTGATCCTGCTCTTCAAACGTAACTAACTCCCATGCACCTTCTGTGCTCAGCAGCTTACGCGACAACAAGTTGTTTAATTGATGCCCCGACTTAAATCCGTAAAACTCGCCAATCAAGCTTTTACCAAGAAGATAAAGATCACCCACTGCATCCAAAACTTTATGCTTTACGAACTCATCATCATAACGCAAGCCATCATCGTTCAATACGCGGTAATCATCAACGACGATTGCATTCTCTAAGCTGCCGCCAAGCGCTAAGTTTTGTGAGCGTAAATACTCGAAGTCGCTCATAAAACCAAAGGTACGAGCACGACTTACTTCTTTCACGAAAGAGGTGCTTGAAAAGTCTAAGCAAGTCTCTTTATTTCGGCCTTCAAAAGCAGGGTGTTCAAACTCGATCTTGAAACCAACTTTAAATCCATCAAATGGCTTAAATGTTGCTGTTTTACCATCAACTTCGATCGAGATCTCTCGCGTCACACGAATAAACTCTTTCGGTGCATTTTGCTCTGCAATGCCTGCAGACTGAATCAGGAAGACAAACGGCGCAGCGCTGCCATCCATGATAGGGACTTCTTCTGCGCTCAGTTCAACAACGGCGTTATCGATACCCAAACCAGCTAACGCGGACATAAGATGCTCGACGGTACCTACACGCACACCCTCTTTACCCAAGTTTGTTGAGAGAACGGTGTCTACTACATTTAGCGCGTGGGCAGGAATCTCGACAACAGGGTCAAGATCGATACGGCGAAAAACGATACCACTATTGATTGCAGCAGGCTTCAGCGTCAGGTAGACCTTCTGCCCGGTATGCAAACCAATACCCGTGGCTCGAATACTATTTTTAAGTGTACGTTGTTTGATCATTTCATCGCCGAAAAATTTGCCAAGTTAACCAATTATTATAATAAATTCGTCATATCACAGCAACTCACCCACTCTATGCCTAGTCGACCTGGCGACGGATATAGGTTGGGATGTCCAATGTCTCTACATCTTCTTTACGCTGCTCTGTCTTAGGTTCCGTACTGCGATTTGGTTCCACTAATGCTTCAGCTTTTTGGCGACGCAATACCGTGGGCAACTCGATTTTTTCAAGATCAAGCGATCCATCTTTTTTCTGATGAGTCGGCTTTGGCTGCTGAGGCGCGGCGGCTTGCGCTTCCGATTTAGCAAATCCCGTTGCTACGACAGTCACCTTCATATCGTCAACCATGTCTGGATCGATGACAGTACCCACAACAACTGTCGCATCCTCTGAGGCGTACTCTTCCACGATCGCTCCCACCTCGGAGAACTCACCCAAGCTGAGATCCAGGCCAGCAGTGATATTCACCAACACACCACTTGCACCTTTTAGGTCAACATCTTCCAGCAACGGGCTGTTGATTGCAGCTTCTGCCGCTTCTGTTGCACGGCCTTCGCCACGAGCAACACCAGTACCCATCATCGCCATGCCCATTTCAGACATTACGGTACGCACATCAGCAAAGTCGACGTTGATCATACCTGGGCGTGTGATCAGATCAGCAATACCCTGCACAGCGCCGCGCAACACATCGTTCGCGGTATTAAACGCATTCAGCAGACTGCAGTTACGGCCTAGCACCTGCATCAGCTTTTCGTTAGGAATCACGATTAACGAGTCCACGTGCTCTTGCAGCTCTTTCATGCCTTCAACCGCAATTTTCATACGCTTGCGGCCTTCAAACGGGAATGGTTTAGTCACCACGGCAACTGTCAAAATACCAAGCTCCCGCGCGACTTCCGCAACGACAGGCGCAGCACCAGTGCCGGTACCGCCGCCCATACCTGCGGTGATAAATACCATATCAGCACCCTGTAGAGTTTCGACAATACGGTCTCGGTCTTCAATGGCTGCTTGGCGACCCACCTCTGGATTCGCACCTGCGCCCAGCCCCTTGGTAGCGCCGCCAAATTGCAACAAGGTTTTTGCGGACATATTACCCAGCGCCTGAGCATCTGTGTTCGCACAGATGAACTCGACACCTTCTACGTCTTTGTTCACCATATGTTCGACGGCGTTTCCACCGCCACCGCCGACACCAATTACCTTAATCACGGCATTTTGTGACACGCTGTCTATTAGCTCAAACATGACATTCTCCTGGCTCTTTTGTCACCCACCCTGCGTTGTGGGCGGCATCATACGGCATCGTCCGAAACACCGGTAATTAAAAATTTCCTTTAAACCAATCTTTTACCCGACTGATCATGCCCGGCCCTTGGGGCACGGGTAGTTCTGCCACTTCGCTAGAGCGATCTTCGCTCACCAGACCGCTACTGGATGCTGCCGTCGGTAGTGGCGCCGTCGACGCGCCTCCGAGCTGCTCCCCCTCCGCGGCATAATGCAACAGACCAATACTGGTGGCGAAAATCGGGTTTTGCAGGATGTCATCCATCCCGCGAACACCGTGCGGCATCGCGAGTCGAACCGGCATATGGAAGATCTCCTCCGCCAGTTCAACAACCCCTTCCATCTTCGCGGTGCCGCCGGTTAGTACGATGCCTGCAGCCACCAGATCTTCAAACCCACTGCGGCGTAGTTCCGCTTGCACGAGGGTAAAGAGTTCGTCGTAGCGCGGTTCCACCACCTCGGCCAAGGATTGGCGTGACAGATCGCGCGGTGGTCGGTCGCCCACGCTTGGGACCTTGATGGTCTCGTCAGCGCTGGCGAGCTGCGCAAGGGCGCAGGCATACTTAATTTTGAGTTGTTCTGCATGTTGCGTGGGAGTACGCAGTGCCATGGCAATATCACTGGTGACTTGGTCGCCAGCAATCGGTATCACCCCGGTGTGACGAATGGAACCGGCGGTAAAGACCGCGATATCCGTGGTGCCGCCGCCAATATCAACCATACAGACACCGAGATCTTTTTCATCTTCAGTGAGTACGGCGTAGCTGCTGGCCAGCTGTTCAAGCACAACCCCATCCACTTCTAAACCACAACGGCGTACACACTTCTCGATATTTTGAATCGCGTTGGTGGCGCCTGTGACTAAGTGGACTTTCGCTTCTAGGCGTACCCCTGACATACCCAGCGGCTCTTTGATGCCCTCTTGGTTGTCGATCAAGTATTCCTGCGGCAGGATGTGCAAAATTTTCTGATCGGCAGGGATCGCGACCGCACTGGCAGCATCGATCACGCGCTCTAGGTCATGTTCCGTCACTTCACGCTCGCGCACGGCCACAATGCCGTGGGAGTTCAAACTGCTAATGTGGCTGCCCGCAATCCCCACGGTAACGGAGTGGATCTTGCAACCGGCCATCAATTCAGCTTCTTCCACCGCACGCTGAATAGAGCTAACGGTGGATTCGATGTTGATCACAACGCCGCGTTTTAAACCACGGGAGGGGTGCGAACCGATACCCACCACCTCGAGCTGGCCATCTGGACGCACATCAGCCACTAGGCACACCACTTTGGAGGTGCCAATGTCTAACGCGACTATCATGTTGTGTTCATTTTCCATTATTTTGCTTCCTCGGCCAGCGCCTCTGTAGGCTCTGGCAACCAACTCACCGCTGCACCATTCGTGTAGCGAATATCAATCTGTTCAATCCTATCAGCCACCGCTACAAGCTCGGCCTTGTAGAGATAGATAAAACGCCGTAGCCGCTCTTTCGTGTCCTCTCGACCAACAATTACGCGGATACCATTATCTAACTTTACCTGCCACGCACCGCGCTTTTCTAACGACAAAGCGACCATTCTCAAGCCCGCATCCTGAAACAGCCGGCTTAAATCGTGGTACTGAGCCATCAACAACTGCGTCTCTGTAGCCGGCCCATCTAGCTGCGGCAATTCGCTGTACTGTTGCGGGTTATCGGGCCAGAAAATATCACCCTGATGGTTCAGCAACCCTTTACTACCCCAGCGCGCCACTGGGCGCTGCTCTTCAATTACCACCTCTATTGCTGGCGGCCAAACCCGACGAACCTGTGCTTGGCGCACCCAAGGATGCTCTTGAGCACGATCTTGGAGGGCGGCAATGTCCTGCTCAAGCAGAGGCGCAGAGATCACACCCGCAACGTTGCTAGCGAGCATTTGGCGATCTAAATACTGCGCATCCCCAATAACACGAACCTCGCGAATGGGCTGGTCCAAATAACTGCGCCCCGCATCGAAACAGATTCCTACTACCCCTGCAAAAAGCCAGAACCCCACCAGTACGGTTAGCGGGCGCCAATACCAATCGCCATCTGCAGTCGCTTGATCTTGGGATACGTGCGCCGACGGGATCGCATCCTGATCATAAACATTAAGCTTCTGCAGACTGGCACTCATGCACAGACACCATCCAAAATGGTAACCACCAGCTCTTCAAAGCTCATCCCAGCGCGCTCTGCCGCCATCGGCACTAAGCTGTGATCTGTCATGCCAGGCAAGGTGTTCACCTCAAGCAGATAAAACTCACCCGCTTGATCTTGCATCAGATCAACACGCCCCCAACCACGACAGCCAATGGCATCAAACGCATTGAGCGCAATATCTGCAAGCTCACTATTTTGTGCATCTGACAGCGCATTATCGAAGTAGTAGCCCGTATCATTGGCTTCATACTTGGCGTTGTAATCGTAAAAGTCATGCGGTGTTTCCAAGCGAATCGCCGGAAGCGTTTGGCCGTTTAATACTGCAACGGTGAACTCCACCCCTGTTACCCACTTTTCAGCAATAACGCTGGTATCGTACTGGGCAGCATCTTGCCATGCAGAAGTTAACTCAGCGAGGCTATTCACCTTGTGCATACCGATACTGGAGCCCTCGTGAGCAGGCTTCACCATCAACGGAAAACCAAGTTGATCAGCACACGGCGCCAAATCAGCTGCTGTTTTCAACACACAAAAGGGTGGTGTTGGCAGACCAGTACCGACAAATAGCTGCTTACTACGCAGCTTATCCATGCCTAAGGCTGAAGCCGATACACCACTACCCGTATAGGGACGCTTAAGCGTTTCTAGCAAACCTTGAATCGTGCCATCTTCACCGCCACGACCATGCAGTGCGAGGAAAGCACATTCGTAGTCTGCATCACATAGCTGGCGTACTGGATCCAAATCATCCGCATCACCACACAGGTCGATGCCGAATGCATCAACACCTGCTCGCTGCAGTGCCGCCAGCACAGCTGTACCACTTTTTAACGACACCGGGCGCTCAGCTGAGTTACCGCCATATACAACGGCTACCCGCCCAAAGCGCGCCAACTGCTCTTGAGATGCTTGATAACTCATTCTGCCGCCTCCGTGAGATCAAGGCCTGACAGGCGGTGGGCAAGTGCGGTGATATTTCCAGCTCCTTGGGTTAATAACAGGTCACCCGGCTGCAACATATTATGCAAAAGCGCTGTAACCTCTTCGGCATCTTTTACATAGACAGGATCAACGGATCCACGCTGTCGAATACTGCGGCACAGACTGCGACTATCGGCACCCGCGATTGGTTCCTCGCCAGCAGCATAAACTTCCATTAATAATAATGTGTCCACGCCGGAGAGAACTTGCACGAAGTCCTCGTAAAGATCACGAGTACGGGTGTAGCGATGCGGCTGATTAATCATCACTAAGCGCTTCTCTGGCCACCCTGCCTTAACCGCTTTGATCGTTGCTTCAACTTCACGCGGGTGGTGGCCATAATCATCCACCAGCATCACTTCTCCGCCAGGAACGGTTATCGACGGTAAGACTTGGAAGCGACGACCTACTCCTTGGAACTCTCGCAAGCCAGCACAAATCGCGTCATCTGCAATGCCTTCGTCCGTCGCAACAGCGATGGTAGCCAGCGCGTTGAGCACATTGTGTTCACCCGGCATGTTAACCACGATATCAAGCGGCTTGTGGCCATCCGGACGTATAGCTGTGAAGTGCGTATGCATACCCTGCTGGCGAATATTTTCAGCACGATAGTCGGCCCCTTCGTTGAGTCCGTACGTCACCACAGGCCGGCTGACCGCTGGCAGAATCTCACGCACAACCTCATCATCTGTACACAACACGGCGAGCCCGTAGAACGGTAGGTTGTGCAAGAAATCGATGAAGGTTTGCTTCAGTTTGTTGAAGTCGCCACCGTAGGTATCCATGTGGTCGGCATCAATGTTTGTGACAATGGCAACCATGGGTTGCAGATGCAAAAACGATGCATCACTCTCATCCGCCTCGGCGATGAGGTAGCGGCTGGCCCCCATACGCGCATTCGTACCCGCACTATTTAAACGGCCACCAATCACAAATGTTGGGTCTCGATCACCCTCGGCAAACACTGACGCAAGCAAGCTCGTTGTGGTGGTTTTTCCGTGTGTTCCCGCAACAGCAACGCCATGGCGATAACGCATCAGTTCTGCCAGCATCTCCGCACGACGCACCACCGGAGTACGTGCACTGCGCGCAGCACTCACTTCAGGGTTTTGATCATCAACAGCACTGGAGATCACCACAACATCAGCACCGCTCACATTATCTTCATGATGCCCAATAAAGACTTTGGCTCCCATCTTTTGAAGACGTTCAGTGGTTGCTGATGCTTTTATATCTGAGCCGGTAATCGCATAGCCTTGGTTGCACAGTACTTCCGCGATACCGCACATGCCGACACCGCCGATGCCAACAAAGTGGATCACTTTAATACGGCGCATCTCTGGCACTTCGTATACGGTGGGCCCTTTTGCTGTCTTTGTCATTTCATACTCTCCAGACAAACCGCAGCCACGGCAATCGCGGCATCTGTGCGTGCAACACTCTGGGCTTTTTCTCCCATCGTTTGCAGTGTTTCCCGGTCTGCTTCTGCTGTTAGTAGTTGTTTTATATCTTCTGTGTTGAGCTGTGCTTGCTGTTTTAGCCATGCACCACCCACTTCAACCAAATAGCGCGCGTTTGCTGTTTGGTGGTCATCCACGGCGTGGGGATAAGGCACCAGCAACGCTGGAACACCAGCAGCCGCTAACTCACTGACGGTTAATGCGCCTGCCCGGCAGATAACAAGATCAGCCCACCCGTAGGCTTGTGCCATATCATCAATGAACGCGGTAACCTCTGCGGTAACACCTCGCTGTTGGTAGGCGCTTTGCGTGCTCTCTAAGTCGTGGCGACCCGTCTGATGACGCACCACAGGGCGCTGTGTCTCGGGTAATTCGGCGATCGCATCAGGGATCAAGGTGTTCAGCGCTCGCGCACCTAAACTGCCACCTACAACCAACAAGCGCAGTGCGCCAGAACGCTCTGCGTAGCGCTCACGCACAGGTGGTAACGAAAGAATATCTTCACGGACAGGGTTGCCGATTCCAACGCGGCTATGACCGGCTGGGAAGGCACCACTAAAGGCTTCAAGCACTTGATGTGCGATTCGCGCTGATACTCGGTTAGTCAAACCTGCAACGGCATTCTGCTCATGAATAACCAAAGGAACGCCGCTCAGCTTAGCGGCCACAGCACCCGGCCCTGACGCAAAACCGCCCATGCCCAATACAACACTCGGCTTCACGTGACGTACAACCTTCCAAGCCTGATAAACCGCCTTGACTAGTTTAAAAGGTGCGAGCAGCAAGCTCAGCTTACCTTTTCCGCGCAAGCCCTGAACATCGATCGTATGCAGCTTAATACCGGCATCAGGCACAATACGCGCTTCGATACCTCGCTCAGTGCCAATCCAATGGATCTCGATTCCTTGCTTCTCCAACTCACGAGCCGTTGCCAGTGCTGGGAACACATGCCCACCTGTTCCGCCTGCCATGATGAGTGCTGTACGTTGCCCCATTCGCTATGGCTCCTTACCTGAGGCCGACGCATTTACCGAAAAACGCGACCTTTTAAGTTCATAATCAATACGCAACACAATGGCGATCATCGCGCTGCACACTAACAAGCTACTGCCGCCATAGCTGAGTAGCGGTGCAGTAAGTCCTTTGGTGGGTAATGCACCCACATTAACACCAATATTGATCAGCGCTTGGCCAGCAATAATGAGCCCAAAGCCATAGGCGACATAACCTTTAAAAAACTCGCTCTGTTTCTCAGCTTGGCGTCCGACTAAAAAGATGCGCGCTATCAATATGGCGTACAACACCACAACAAAAAGAGCACCTAGCAACCCAAGCTCTTCGGCCAATACTGAGTACACGAAATCAGTGTGAGCTTCCGGTAAGTAGAATAGCTTTTGAACGCTATTGCCAAGCCCGGTACCAAACCACTCACCACGACCAAAAGCGATTTGCGCTTGAGATAGCTGATACCCTGCACCGAAAGGATCTGCCCAAGGATCTTGGAATGATTTTAAACGCGCCAAACGATAAGGCTGCGCAATAGCCATGACCGCCACTAAGCCAACCGCGCCGATCAACACTGTTAGAAACTGGAACAAGCGCATACCACCTAGGAAGATCATTCCCATCACCGTGGCCATCAGAACCACTGCCGCACCGTAATCAGGCTCCAGCAATAGCAGGAAAACAAAAAATGCGAGCGGCAGCACAGGTTTTACAAACCCTTTCCAGCTACTACGTACCTCTGATAAGCGCCTAACAAGGTAACCTGATACATAGATCACCATGCAGAACTTCGCAACCTCAGAGGCTTGCAAGTTGATCGGCCCTAAACTGATCCAACGCTGGCTACCGTTAACCGCGCGTCCGATACCGGGAATAAGCACAATCACGAGTAGAATAGCGCCTAGCAAAAGCAGCCAAGGCCCATACTTTTCCCAAAAGCTAATTGGCAAACGCACCACAATCGCTGCCAATATGATGGCGAGCACAATGTAGATGCCGTGGCGTAACGAAAAGAAGAAAGCGCCGCCGAACTTCGCCGCCGCAACATCCATCGACGCCGATGTGATCATAATGAAACCTGTTAACACGAGCGCGATCGCTGCCCCCAATAACCAAGGGTCAAACGGGACTACACTGCGCTCTGGCAGCGCATACCAGCTTTTCAGACCGCGCGTCGCGTTCATAATGCCGCTACCGCCGCGACAAAGGCGTCACCGCGTGCGCCATAGCTCGTAAACATATCGAGGCTAGAACAAGCAGGCGAGAGCAAGACAACATCACCGGGCTCAGCCAACTGGCACGCTTGCGCTACGGCAGCTTCCAAAGACGCAACATGGCTCACGGGCTGACCGCTAAGGGCCGCCTCGATGCGCGTTGCATCTTTGCCAAGTAACAGGGTGTGGCCGACATAGCGCTGAATCGGCGCGAGCAACTCATCAAACTCAGCACCTTTGCCATCGCCACCAGCGATCAAAATAATGTTGTTGCCCGCCGGTAACTCTGGACCCAAGCCCGCTAGCGCTGCAACGGTGGCGCCGACATTGGTTCCCTTAGAGTCGTTGTAATAGGTCACACCCTCTTTTTCTGCAACCCATTGGCAGCGATGCTCTAAACCCGGGAAGACACGCAAGGTTGCTAGCATAGGCTCTAGTGGCAACCCCGCTAATTTACCTAGCGCCAATGCCGATAGCGCGTTAGACACATTGTGACGCCCCGGCATACGGATCTCAGCGACCCGCATCAGCTTGTCTGTACCCAAAGCTAACCACTCGCCATCATCTTCTATTAGACCAAACACCTGCGGCTCCGGCGTTCCTAGACGATACCCCCACAAGGGAACTCCCATAGGCAACAGCGGATGGGTAAGTATGTCATCGCGGTTTTCAACCGCGTTTTCACAGCCACGAAACACTCGATGCTTAGCTTGGTGATAAGCTTGCATACCGGAATAACGATCAAGATGATCTGGGCTCACATTCAAAACCGTCGCCACCTTCGCCCGCAGATCGTTGGTTGTTTCCAATTGAAAGCTGGAAAGTTCCAACACGCACAGGTCGATAGGCGAGCCATCTAGCATATCTAAAACCGGCGTACCTAAGTTTCCACCAACAGCCACGTTTAGGCCCGCCGCTTTTGCCATCTCCCCCACTAAGGTCGTGACAGTGCTTTTTGCATTGGATCCGGTGATTGCGACAATCGGTGCGTCCACCTGCTGACAGAATAGATCGATATCTCCGCTCAACTTCACGCCACGGGCAACAGCGCGCTGTATTGCAGGGTCCATTTGGCAAACGCCGGGGCTTAGCAGGATATGAGTGGCGCCCGCAAATGTCTGATCTGTTAGCGGTCCAAGGTGCAGAGCAACATTGGGGTAATCTGCACGCAACGCCTCAAGGTTAGGTGGTGCTTCGCGCGTATCCGCCAAAGCGAATGCTGCACCACGCTTTTGAAGATAGCGCGCGCAGGACAGCCCGGTTATCCCCAGACCAATCACCACATAGCGCGTATCCGATGCGATCAGACCCATATGATCTCCTAACGTACTTTCAGCGTAGCTAAACCAATCAACACCAAGACCACTGTAATAATCCAGAAGCGCACGATAACGCGTGGTTCCGGCCAGCCTTTTAACTCGAAGTGATGATGAATTGGTGCCATACGAAAGATTCTTCGCCCCGTGAGTTTGTACGATGCCACCTGTAAAATGACCGATACTGTCTCCATGACGAAGACACCCCCCATAATGACGAGTACCAGTTCCTGACGCACAATCACGGCCACAGTACCCAACGCTGCGCCCAATGCTAGCGCACCCACATCGCCCATAAAGACCTGAGCGGGATAGGTGTTAAACCATAGAAAGCCTAAACCTGCGCCGACAATAGCGCCGCAGAAAACAATCAGCTCGCCAGATCCGGCGATATAGGGAATATGCAGATAGTTGGCAAAATCCACACGCCCAGAAAGGTACGCAAAAACTGCTAAAGCACCTGCCACCATCACGGTGGGCATGATCGCCAGACCATCAAGACCATCGGTCAAGTTGACCGCGTTCGATGTCCCCACGATAACGAAATAGGTGAACACAATGTAAAAGATGCCAAGTTCAATCATGACATCCTTAAAGATCGGCACAATAAGTTGTGTTTCGGCAGGGCTTTGCGCCGTCACATACAGCACCGTTGCAGCACCGAAACCGCCCACAGACTGCCAAAAGTACTTCCACTTCGCTGGCAATCCGCGAGAGTTTTTCTCAACAACTTTACGCCAGTCATCAACCCAGCCAACGGCACCAAAGATAGTGGTCACAATCAAGACAACCCAAACGTACTTATTGCTAAGGTCTGCCCACAACAGCGTGCTAATTGCGATAGAGAGCAAGATCAACGCACCACCCATGGTAGGCGTACCCGATTTGCTCAAGTGAGATTGCGGGCCGTCATCACGGACTGACTGGCCTATCTGTTTCGTTTTCAGATAGTTGATCAATATAGGGCCGGCAAACAGCGATAATCCAAGCGCCGTTAGTACGCCCAAGATGCCGCGCAACGTAAGGTACTGGAAAACGGTAACAGCAGAGAAATACTGGGAAAAAAACTCCGATAAAATTAATAGCATCGGGGCTACACCTCCGCTCGCATGTTCACAACGACCTGCTCCATCGCTGCACTACGCGACCCCTTTACTAACACTGTCATATCTGAATGAGCCAACTGACTTAATTCCTCTACCAACTGTTCTTTGCCTGCAAAGTGCTTAGCACCTGAAGGTCTCTGTTCTTCGTAAGCCATCTTGGCGTGCACTGATAATTCACCGACAGTAAAAAGATGCTCAATACCTTGCTGCGCAGCGTATGCACCAACTTGCGCATGAAGTTGCGCCGCATCAGCACCGAGTTCGCCCATATCTCCGAGCACTAAGACACGCTCGCCCGGCAACTCTGTCAACATGCTAATTGCCGCTTTGACTGAACCTGGATTAGCGTTATAGGAGTCGTCCACCAAGCGGCAGCGGTTAACCCCTGTTTCTAAACGCATCCGCCCCGAAACCGGCTGAAATGCAGCTAGACCTCGCGCAACCGAGGTTAGGCTGCGCCCATCAGCCAGCGCCAGTGCCGCGGCGGCTAACGCGTTTGATACGTTGTGCCGCCCCATAATCTGTAACTCAACTGAAGCTTCACCCTGTGGCGCACAGAATACAAAGCGGTAACAACCATTCGCTGACAACTGCACATCACGCGCATGATAGGTTGCTTCCGTATCCTGCTGCGAGAAGGTAACCACTCTCTTTTGCCCCAAGCGAGTAAGCCAGTCTGCGTAATGAGGGTCATCAATATTGACCACACCAATCCCATCATCCGCGAGCCCATCGTAGATTTCGCCTTTCGCCGTCACCACGCCTTGCAAACTACCAAAACCCTCTAAATGAGCTCCCATGGCATTGTTAACCAGCGCGAGATGAGGCTTCGCTAAACCGACGCTATAAGCGATCTCGTTAGGGCCACTCGCGCCCATCTCAATAACGGCAAATTCATCTTTAGGTTGCAGTTCGAGCAGCGTCAGCGGCACACCGATCTCGTTATTCAGGTTCCCACGTGTTGCGAGCGTTTCACCTGATTCACGCATGACGGCCGCCAACATCTCTTTAACTGTCGTTTTTCCGCTACTACCAGTGATTGCATACAACCGACCGGAAAAAAGCTGACGATTATAAGCGCCCAGCGCGCCTAATGCGATACGTGCATCGTCTACTACGAGTTGCGGCACATCCAGTGGTAGCAAGCGCTCCACAACGAGCGCAACGGCCCCGTTAGCAACAGCTTGATCAGCAAAGTCATGCGCATCGAAACGCTCACCACGCAGCGCCACGAACAATGCTCCTTGCGGCAAAGATCGGGTGTCCGTGCTAACCGCGTTTACGCTAATATTTTCGCCCTCTAGCCGAGCAGAGAGCGGTGCGACTAGTTCACTTAACGAAAGCGATCGCATCATATGGCTGACCCTCCTTTGAGAAGTGCCAGAGCGACTTCCTGATCACTAAAATGGTGCTTAACACCCTGTATTTCTTGATAGTCTTCGTGCCCTTTACCGGCAATCAGAATAAAGTCGTCGGCACCCGCTTGCTCAATCGCCATCCCAATGGCAGCCGCTCGATCAACGTTATACTGAACTGACGCCAGATCGCTAAAGCCTGCGAGAATCATATCGATAATATCTTGAGGCACCTCAGAACGCGGATTGTCACTGGTAACAACAATACGATCTGCTAACGCTTCGGCGACTTTTGCCATATCCGCACGCTTACCGGTATCTCGGTCGCCGCCACAGCCAAACACGACCCACACGTTAGCACTGCAGTGAAAACGACTTGCTTGAAGCGCTTTCTCTAGAGCATCAGGGGTGTGAGCATAATCAACCAACACCGTAGGCTTTGCAGGTACAGATAGCAGCTCCATGCGCCCAGGTACCGCGTTCACTGTTGTAGCCGCTGCTGCCACTTGCTCTGCGGTATAACCCATGCCAAGCAGCATCGTGGTAACTAAGCTCAGGTTAGCGACATTAAAGCGCCCAATCACCGCGGAGGTAATCGCGACATTTTGATCGCCAAACTGGAGAGAGAACGATACGCCATCCGCATCAAGATGAACGTTTTCAACGCGGTAGTCCGCACCTGAATGCTCGCCTACACTCTTAACCACCAGCCCACGGGCACTTAAGTCACCGAGTAGCGTCAACCCGTACTCATCGTCCGTGTTAATCACTTTAACCGGCGCATCGTAATCCAAAAACAAGCGCGCTTTTGCGGCGCCGTATTCTGCCATGGTGCCGTGATAGTCTAAGTGGTCCCGGCTGAGATTGGTGAAGCCCACGGCATCAAACTGCACCCCAGCTACCCGAAATTGATCAAGTGCATGTGAACTGGCTTCCATCACCACCGCTTCTGCACCTTGCTCTAGATACTGCGCTAAACACTGATGCAAACTGATAACATCAGGCGTGGTGTGTGATGCGACCTCAAGCTGGCCAAGAAAACCGTTTCCGACGGTTCCCAGCACAGCGGTTTTAACTCCCAAGTTTGATAACACCTGCGCAGCAAAATGCGCACACGACGTTTTGCCGTTGGTCCCAGTGATCGCCAAAACGCGTAACTGTTCGCTTGGAGCACCTAGCATATCGCTCACCCAAGCGCCGGTAGCTTTGGCTAACTCATCAACAGTGAAGACCGGTATCGTCAGGGTTTCTGGCAGCGGCAAATTTGCGTTATCACTATCAATGACTGCTGCCACCGCGCCCTTTTCTTGCGCCGCAACGAGGTAGTCAATACCACGATGATTAACGCCATCTCGTGCCACAAAAAGCGCACCCGCACTGACCTTGCGGCTATCAATGGCGATACCCGTCACTTCAAGATCGGCATACGCTACTCCAATCTCGACGATACCGAGTTGAGTTAACGTCTTGGGGATAAAATTCAAACCTAATTTCCCGCTACTTGTTGCTGTTTACTTTCCGGCCACTTGTCAGGCGCAACATTTAAGATGCGAAGCGCATTAGCCGATACCCTCGAAAATACAGGCGCCGCCACTTCACCGCCGTAATACTCCTGGCCTTTCGGATTATCAACCATGACGACCACAACCAAGCGAGGATCAGACACCGGCACAATACCGGCGAAGAATGAGATATATTTATCGTCTGCATAGCCTGTGCTTAGTACTTTATGCACCGTGCCGGTCTTACCTGCCGAGCGATAACCATGCACAGCCGCTCGGCGGCCTGTGCCGCCTGGGCGGGTCACTGTTTCCATCATCTCAAGCACTGAGTCGGCAATATACTCAGGCATAACACGCCGGCCAGCAGGCATTTCGTATTGTTTTAACAGTGTGGCGGGCAAAGCCACACCGCCATTGGCCAGCGGTATATAAGCCTGCGCGAGCTGTAACGGTGTGACAGACAGACCGTAGCCGTACGACATCGTAGCGCGCTCCACAACGCGCTTCGCTGGATAAAACGGCAAACGCCCAGTTCGCTCCCCCGGAAACCCCGTCTCCGTCACCTGTCCCAAACCGATATTGTGTAACAAGTTGCGAACCGACTCAGGTTCCATGCTCAACGCAAGCTTACTCACGCCGATATTACTGGACTTGGTGATAATGCCAGTCAGATCTAGCTCGCCATAGTTACGGTGGTCGCGAATGGTACGCCCTTTGATGCGCATAAAACCGGGTGAAGTATCGACAATAGAATCCGCTTGATATTGGCCACTCATCATCGCTGCTGCGACAGTCAGCGGTTTCATTGTAGAGCCGGGCTCAAAGGTATCGGTCACGGCACGGTTACGCAGCCCATTCCCATCCACTTCACTGCGGTCATTTGGGTTGTAAGCAGGCTGATTCACCATCGCTAGTACTTCACCGGTGCGCGAATCTAGGATTACCGCAGAGCCCGAGTCTGCTTTGTGAGACGTGACAGCCGCTTTCAACTCGCGATAGGCCATGTACTGAATACGCAGATCAAGGCTGAGCTGCACATCCTTGCCCGGTTTCTCCGACTCGATCGATTTGATGTGCTTGATTGTGCGCCCAACGCGGTCCTGCATCACCAGCTTTCTGCCGGGCTCTCCCCGCAGCCAATCGTCAAAGGCCAGCTCCAACCCCTCTTGTCCGTTGCCATCAATACCTGTAAAGCCAACCACATGAGTCGCAACTTCACCCGCTGGGTAATAGCGCTTATATTCGCGATCAACATGCACACCGGGTACTTTTAGGTCACCAATCTGATCTGCAAGTTCAGGCGTTACTTGACGCTTTAAATAGATAAACCGCTTGTTGGCTTGCTTAGCCACCCGAAGCTTCTCTGCCAGATCAGCACGCGGCATATCCAAAAGCGTTGCTAAGTACTCTAGAGAGGGATGAAACGAGTCGGAACGAGCAGGATCGGCCCATATCGTCGCCACTGGCGCACTGACAGCCAGTGGCTCGCCATTACGATCACTCACAATACCGCGGTGCGCAGGAATTAACGTGGTGCGCAAGCTACGCGCATCCCCTTGGCGCTGCAAGAAATCTTGATCCAGCGTATAGAGCGATACGAGCTTCGTAACAATACCACCGCCCACGAGCACCAACAGCACAAAGACAAAACCCAAGCGCCAGCCACGCGCAGCCGCCGACAGGCGGATATCCTCTTGCTTAGCGCTCATATTGGACGATCTCGACATGATCTGGTGAGGGAGTCGCCATCTTTAACTGCTGAGTGGCTAGCTGCTCCACGCGGCTATTCGCGCCTAACGCGCTTTGTTCCAGCAATAACTGGCCCCACTCCACTTGAATTTCATCCCATTGCTGGATCAATTGTTGTTGATCATTAAAGAGGCGACGATACTCAAATGCGGAGTAGATCACACTAAGTGCACTAAACACCACCAGCACGGTTAACAACGCAGAGACAACCAATGGGCGCACCACGGCATCAGCAGGCAGTAAAGACTCCTTCACCTGCGCTTGTGTCTGTGGTTTAGGTTTGGATTGCGCGCTTCGTTCAGGCTTAATCCAAGCGCCTAATTTGTCTCCAATTGAAAGATCCATGTAGTGGCTACTTTAATTTGGTTGCAACACGCATAACGGCGCTACGCGACCGCGGATTATGATCAACTTCGCGCGCAGACGCTTTAGACATTTTGCCAACTGCCTTTAAACGCTTATTGAGCATATCGTCAGTAATTGGAATACCCGGCGGCAGATGCTCATCCCCTTTTACATACTTGCGGATAAAGCGTTTCACGATGCGGTCTTCTAACGAGTGGAAGCTGATAATCACCAAACGCCCACCCACCTTTAACGCTTCGAGCGAATGCTCTAGGCAGTCCTCAAGGTCTTGCAGCTCTCGGTTGATATGAATACGAATCGCCTGAAAAGCACGTGTTGCCGGGTGTTTACCTTTCTCCCACGCAGGGTTAGCGTCAGCAACAATCTTGGCGAGTTGAGCCGTTGTCGTGATGGGCGCTTCTTGGCGAGCGGCGACGATAGCTTTCGCCATTCGGCGGCCAAACTTATCCTCACCGTAGGTAAAGATCACATCAGCAATTTCTGCCTCAGAAGCATGAGCGAGCCATTGCGCGGCGCTCTCACCTTGAGTGTTGTCCATCCGCATATCGAGAGGGCCATCGGCCTGAAAGCTAAAGCCCCGCTCAGGGTCATCAAGCTGTGGAGAACTCACGCCAAGATCCAGCAAAATACCATCGACACTGCCAAATTTTCCGCGTGCTTGAGCAAACTCATCCAGTTGAGCAAACGAGCCGTGCGCGATCTCAAATCTTGGCTCGTTGGCGAACCTTTCTTGAGAATGAGCAATCGCTTCTGGGTCTTTATCGATCGCCATTAAACGCCCAGCGTCAGACAACTCATTCAAGATAAGTGATGAGTGCCCGCCACGGCCAAACGTGCCGTCAATATAAAAGCCATCTCGGTCCTCAACGAGCGCATTCACCGCTTCGTCCAAGAGCACAGTAATATGTTGATATGTTTCTTCTGTCACCAAAGTGGCTCCAATCTGTTTACAGCGAAAGCGTCGCTAACGCTTCAGGAATCGTGGTGCTGCCGACATCTTCTAAGTAGCTATCGCGAGTTGCATTCCATCGATCTTCATCCCACACCTCGAACTTACGGCCCTGCCCAAGTAAAATAATGCGCTTTTCAAGCCCCGCATATTCTCGAAGCGGAGCAGGCACAAGCACACGCCCGCTTTTATCCATATCAAGATCGGTTGCATGACCAACCAGCAAGCGCTGCAGGCGTCTTGTCATCGGATCGAAGCTAGGTAGCGCATCTATCTGGCGCTGAATCTTTTCCCATTCGTCGGTTGGGTAGAGCAATAAGCAGCGCTCCTCGGTATCGATGGTCATCACCAGGTGGCCAGCACATTGATCGGTAATCTGGTCACGATAACGTGCCGGGATCGCCATGCGCCCCTTTACATCAAGGTTGACCTGATTTACGCCCCGAAACATGAATCACCACTCGCTCGCCACTCGACGACCAAAATTAGACACAAAAACCCACAATTCCCCACTACGACACACTATAGAAACTAACCCTATCTAATGCAAGGCGATACCTAGCGCAAAACCAACGATTACGCGACCTGCAAAGAAGCTCGGATAGAAAAGTTCTTGTGAGTTCAACGCATTAGGGAAATGCTAGGAGAGCACGAGATCCAAAAACAAAGCGGGGATTTTTTTCAGCGTATTGATGAGCCCAACACCGATATAGAGAAAGCGGCGCAGCTGCACGATTACAACTGCGCTTTGACAGGCGCGAACGCCCAATAGTTAGTGCTTAGGGCGCCCAATCGCGATAGAGATAACCGCAACAACAGCCAGCGCCGCGCAGTAGTAGATCGAACCCACCAGCGCAAGCGGAGAGAGCTTAGCGATAGACGCTGCAAGCAATACCTGAGCACCGTAGGGAATAAAACCCTGCACAACACAGGCAAAGATATCCATCAAACTCGCACTGCGACGAGGATCAACCCCGTAACGCTGTGCTAGATTCTTCGCAACATGCCCCGTGAGCACGATCGTAACAGTATTGTTTGCCGTAGCTAAGTTGGTTAAGCCAACAACCGAGGCGATACCTAGCTCGCCAGCTGCAGCCGGTCGGCGCCGCGCAGGCACCAGACGCTCAACAAGCTCGCAGATATACTCTAAACCGCCACGCGCTTGCACCAAAGCACCCAGCCCCCCAATAAACATAGAGAGAATCATGATCTCCTGCATGTTCGTAAAGCCTGCGTAGGCATCCTTGGAAAGCACCGCAAAACTGTAATCAGGGACCAGTAAAAAGCCTGTAAAGCCTGCTGCCAAAATACCAATAAACAACACAACCAGAACATTGACACCAGCCAGCGCCAAACCAAACACCAACAAATAAGGCAGCGCCAAGAAGCCATTTGTAAGCTCCGGAACCTCAACTGATTCGGCATCACCAGCCACCACTAATAGAGCGACCGTGATCAGTGCTGCGGGAAGCGCCAGCTTGAAGTTTAGTTTGAACTTATCGCGCATTTCGCAGCCCTGTGTCCGCGTTGCTGCGATAGTAGTATCGGAGATGATCGATAAGTTATCCCCGAACATAGCACCACCAATCACCGCCCCCATCACGATCGGCAAATCCAAACCCGCTGCCTCAGCAACACCCAGCGCAATCGGCGCAACCGCCGCGATTGTACCCATCGAGGTACCCATTGCCGTTGCTATGCCCGCACTGACAATAAACAACCCTGGCAGCACCGCCCACTCAGGAACAACAGACAACCCTAGCGCCACAGCTGCATCAACACCGCCAATAGCTTTGGTCACGCTCGCAAAGGCACCGGCCAACAAGTAGACAAGTACCATGGTGATAATGGTGTTGTGACCCATCCCTTGAACAAAGTCATCCAACCGGCGTGTCAAACTACCTTCTGCCAATAACACCGCCAATGCGATCGCGGGAATAATCGCCACGGGTGCCGAGATTTGATAAAAAGCAAACTCGACGCCTTGGTTTTGGTAGTACAGCCCACTACCAACAAACATCGCCAAAAAAAGCCCTAACGGCAACAGCGCCACAGGTGAAGATCTCATTACATAACCTCTTAGTACTCAGAAACCGCGCAAAACGCAGTCGATAATTATACCAAAGTCTAACTACGTAAAAAGAGACCAGCACAGGAACGTTTATTCCATTTAAGAATAAAGCAATACAAAAACTTTAAGGACACCAATGCTCAGCACTCAATAAGGCAAAAATGCTATTTAAGAGGGGGGGGGAATAAAAAGAGCAAATCGAAGCGTTTGAAGAAAACCTGAGTCCGCCTATAAGCCGGGTTCTGTAATAGACAGCCATTCATCTAGGGCGCACATCGCTATGCACCTCCAGCGACCTACCCGGATCCAGTGCGGGTCACACCTAGCGGATCCCTATTTGGTCTTGCTCCCAGTGGGGTTTACCATGCCGTGGAATGTTGCCACCCACGCGGTGCGCTCTTACCGCACCCTTTCACCCTTACCGTCATCTTGCGATGCTTAGGCGGTCTACTCTCTGCTGCACTTTCCGTCGACTCACGCCGCCCAGACGTTATCTGGCACCTTACCCTGTGGAGCCCGGACTTTCCTCCCTTCCACAAATGTGGAACAGCGACTGTCCGGCGGACTCAGGGCGCAAAGAATACCAGCATATAGCGACAGCGCAACTTATTTACGCTCAAGCGCCACTTGGTACAGTTTGTTTTTCTTGTAACCTGTAATTTTTGCAGCCAGTGCAGCCGCCTGCTTAACGGGCAGCTCCTCCAGTAGCACATCAAGCGTTTTCAACGCGGCCGCATCCATATCCTCACTTACCTGCGCTTGAACACCCTGCACCAACACGACAAACTCACCTTTCTGCTGATTTGGATCTGCTTCAACAAAAGCGATCAGCTCTTGCAATGCTGCGCCATGAATAGTCTCAAAGGTTTTAGTGAGCTCTCTGGCAATCACCACATATCGGTCGGCACCCAACACCTGTTGCATGTCGCTCAGTGATTCCACAATGCGGTGGGTTGATTCATAGAACACCACCGTTCGGGACTCATCGACAAACTGCTCAAGAAACTGTTGGCGATTGCTCTTCTTAGCCGGCAAAAAGCCTTCAAAGATAAAGCGGTCGGTCGGCACGCCCGCAGCGCACATCGCAGCGATAACCGCGCTGCATCCCGGCACAGGAACCACTTTAAAACCCGCCTCCCGAACGGCGCGCACAACGATAAAACCTGGATCGGAAATAAGCGGCGTACCAGCATCCGAGATTAACGCAACACTCTCTCCGGCAGCCAGCTTATCGATAATCGTTTGCTGGCGCTGGCGTTCATTGTGATCATGCACTGATATCATCGGAGTTTTAATGTTAAAGTGCGCCATTAAACGGCTACTATGGCGCGTATCTTCCGCCGCGATAAGAGCAACGGACTGCAAAACCTCCACCGCTCTGGGTGACATATCATTTAAGTTTCCGATTGGTGTCGCCACAACAAAAAGAGATGCGTCCGCCATTTTAATTCCATCCATATTCAGGGTGCTAAAGTATATGACGAATGTGAAACGCCTGTCTCTCACTGTTGTAGTTTCAAGCTTGTTTGCTGGCTGCGCCGCGCCGCCAACCACCTCGCCCACTGTTTCACAAAGCAGCGCAATCGAAATAGCGGACTACGATAGCGAAGTGCAAGCCCTGCTGCGCCGCGCTGATATCGAGCAACCGATCGCAGCCGCTGAATTAAAACTACGCGCAGCAGAGCGTTTAGTTACACAAGGCCAGCCAGAACAAGCAGCCAAGGTACTGGCAGATGTTGATACATCTAACCTGCCGCCAAAGTTGCGCTTTGACATCATTCGTATTCAAACCGAGCAAGCACTGAATAATCAGCAAGGCGAGCAAGCCTTGAGCTATTTGGCGTATATGCCCTCGCTTAGCACCCTTCCACCGGAAGACCTTGCGATTTCAGAACAGCTCTATATCGATGCGTACCAACTCAGTGGGCAAGCGCTTGAGCAAGCCCATATCCTCATCGATAGCACACAATATATCCAAGATGAGGCGCAACTGCGTGATCTGCACGAAAAGGTCTGGATCGCACTGCAACAAGTGGATGACGCCGCGCTTTTCGCAGCAATACAACAACCAAATAACGACTATGTTTTCCAAGGCTGGCTTGAGCTCGCGGCCGCCACACGTGCAAACAGCGGCAGTGATATGGACAGCTGGCTGGCCATATGGGAGGCTCACCCTGCAGCGCTTTTCCTGCCCTCACCCCTACTTGATAGCTCTACACCACGCGCAGGCGGAGATGCCATCGCAGCCAATCGCATAGGCGTGCTGCTGCCACAAAGCGGCAGACTCGCACAGGCAGCTAATGCAATTAAGCAGGGAATCATTACCGCACACCAAGCAGCCCAACAAAATGGTTTTGCTCCGGAGCTCGCCTTTATCGACAGCAGCACACTGAGCACGCCGCAAGCGATCTTCGACGCAGCAGCCCAGTACAATGTTGACATGCTGATTGGGCCGCTCGATAAGAGCAAAGTGGCCGAGCTCAGCCAAATGGACCAGCTACCACTCCCTGTGCTTGCTCTAAACTACGCGGATAACGGCGCATACAACCTCTATCAGTACGGCCTATCCGCCGAAGATGAAGCCAAACAAGCAGCAATTAAAGCCATTAATGATGGAAAGCGAATCGCCCTAGTACTCACACCTGATACCGATTGGGGACAGCGCTCACAACAGGCTTTTATTCAGCAGTTTACTGAACTTGGCGGGCAGGTCGCTGATGCTGCTAGCTTTACCGCAGCTAACCTTAACCAGACCATCGCCACCCTTTTACAAGCGGATCAGAGCCAAGCACGCGCCAAAAAGCTGCGCAAGATTACGGGCTTAAAGTTCGAGTTTGAAGAGCGTAGTCGCCAAGACGCCGATGTACTTCTGCTCGCAGCAAGAGCACAAGACGCGCGCTTAATTAAACCGGTCATGGCCTACTACTTTGCTGGCAAGTTACCGGTATATGCGACCTCTCAGATCTACGGCGGCACACCAAATTCACAGCGCGATGTTGACCTGAACGGCATCACGTTTGGTGAGATGCCGTGGGTAATGCTACCGCCAAGCACCATTCATCAGCAGATCGCGGCGCAACACAGCAATGCGAACTCGCGTTTCGGGCGCCTCTATGCGATGGGAGTTGATGCTTTCAATTTGCACCCCTATTTGCAGCAGCTTAGCAACGAACCGAATAGCGAACTGCCTGGCGAAACCGGCACGCTATCGGTTAATCCTCAAAACCAAGTATCACGCAAGCTGGTGTGGGCCACCTTCAATCAAGGCGTACCTCAACTACCAAGCAGCAGCGATGCGCCAACTAATCTAGAGTAACCATGAATCAGGGACGACCAAACGGCAAGGATGCCGAGAATCATGCAGCAGCATGGCTGGCCGAGCGAAATATCATCATTTGTCACCGTAACTACCACTGCAGATACGGAGAGATAGATCTCATTGGCCTTGATGCAGACACGCTTGTTTTTTTTGAGGTTCGCTATCGGAGCAATCAACGCTACGGTGGCGCGGCAGCATCGGTTAACTATGCTAAACAAGCTAAACTTATCAAAGCTGCATCGCTTTACCTTGCCGCATCGCCGCAATACGCGAACCATGTGTGCCGGTTTGACGTAATTGCCTATGAAACCCCTGAACTGAGTCAGCCATTGTGGTATAAAGACGCCTTTAGAATATGACGCTGGATCACGCCTGAATGGAACTAGAAGACAGAATTATTAACCTGTTCCACAACTCGATGGACACCAATGCCCACACCATCGAGCAATACACTCCTCTGATTGCTCATGCGAGTGAGCTGATGCTCGCGACGCTTGCATCTGAGCTCAAAATTCTGTGTATCGGTAATGGCGGTAGCGCTGCTCTCGCGCAACACTTCAGCGCACTTCTTCTCAGCCGCTTTCGCAACGAGCGCCCAGGCCTCCCCGCTCTCGCACTCGGTGCCGATAGCGCAGCACTGACAGGCGTTGCAGAGGAAAGCAGCTTCAGCGATGTGTACTCAAAACAAGTACGCGCATTAGGGCAGCCTGGCGACATCTTGCTTGTTGTCTCTAGCCAAGGAAAATCGAATAGCCTCGTTCAAGCGGTTCAGGCAGCTCACGATCGAGAGATGTCGGTGATTGCAATAACCGGCGGAGATGCGTCAAATATCTCCGCACTTTTGCGCCCTGATGAGGTCGAAATTAGCGTTCCATCAGAAGACAACGCAATGATCTATGGCGCTCACGTGCTCATTCTTCACTGTTTGTGTGACCTTATTGAATTCCAACTCTTTGGAGCTTAGCAATATGAACAAGAAAGTTCTCAAGCCTCTCACTGTAATCTGCTTGCTTAGCACTCTGGCAGGATGTTCGAGCATTATCAGCGCAACGCGAGAAGAGCCGATCAGAGAAGATGCTGGCAGCCGCACGATGGGAGCCTATGTCGAAGATGAACTTATAGAGAACAAAATACTAGTCAATCTCAGCAAAGGCTCTACAAGCGTCAAAGAAGCACATATCGGCGTTACCAGCTACAACGGTGTCGTTCTTTTAACAGGACAAGTGCCAAGTGAAGCGGCTAAATCAGAAGCAGAACAGATCGCACTAGCCACTCAAAAGGTACGCAAGATTCATAACGAGCTTGAGATCGCCGGCCCAACCTCTACGATCATGCGTACCAACGATGCCTACCTCACTAGCCGAGCTAAGCTACAATTGCTCGCGGATGAGAGCGTGGAAGGTGGCCGCATCAAAGTGGTCACTGAAAATGGCTCAGTTTATTTGATGGGTCTTGTAACGCGAGAGGAAGCCGAGAAAGCGATCAACATCGTTCGCACTATTCCCGGCATTCAACGTATCGTTAAAGTCTTCGAATACATCTCTCAGCGCTAAGCTATATTATTTTACAACCTTGAGGGCCGGTCTACTGCTTTGCGGCGGGGTCGGCTCCGGGGGTGTCGGCTCTGGCTGAAGCTCGTACAGATCCGCACCCGGCTCCATACCAAATCCCATACCAGCCCCTGACTCCCGTGCATAGATCGCCAACACAGCAGCCATCGGAACATACACGTTCATCGGTACACCACCAAAACGCGCGCTAAAGCTGATAGCGTCATCATCTATCATCAAGCTTTGAACCGCACTAGGACTGATGTTTAAGATAATCTGTCCGTCGGAGATAAACTGCTCGGGCACCATTACGCCTGAAACCATTGCGTCCACGGCAATATGAGGGGTTTCATTTGCATCGACCACCCACTGATGCAATGCTCTTAACAAGTAAGGACGGCTTGGATTCATATCGCCTCCAAAATAAAAAGGGATGACATGTCATCCCTTCTGGAAAAGACCTACTCTTAGTCGCGCATTTCGCGCTCAGCATCCGAGAGGCTCTCGCGGAATGCTTCACGATCAAAAATACGCGCCATGTAATCTACCAGGTGTGGACACTGCTCTTCTGTAATCTCTACACCGAGTGCTGGCAAACGCCACAACAGGGGTGCTAAGCAGCAGTCAACGAGCGTAAACTCTTCACTCATGAAGAATGGCTTCTCACCAAAGATTGGCGAAACCGCAACCAAGCTATCACGCAACTCTTTCCGCGCCTCTTCTACTTCCTCGTCAGTGCCTTGATCAGCTACTAGGAAGTCTACCAGCTTGCACCAATCCTTCTGGATACGGTGCATGTACAAGCGACTCTCAGCTCGAGCCACAGGATAAACTGGGAGAAGTGGAGGATGCGGGAAGCGCTCATCTAAGTACTCCATCATGACATTCGGCTCATATAGCACCAATTCACGATCAAGCAACGTCGGTAGACTGTTGTAAGGATTTAGCGCGGCAAGATCCTCAGGCAAGTCCTCTACACGACTATCGATTACATCTACCGCAACCCCTTTCTCAGCCAGCACAATACGTACACGATGACTGTAATGATCAGAGCCATCCGAGTAGAAGGTCATGGAGGAACGTTTAGCGACTACTCCCATCAAGAAATCCCCGTTTCACTTTCTTTAATAACGAAACAAGCACGGCCTGCAAAAGACAGGCCGTGCACAATGAACTGATTTTAACAGATATTATCTGTCAATATCAGTGCACATCTCTCCAGTACTCTTTCTTCAGCGCTAGCGCGATAAAGAAGAAGATGAAGAGGAAGATCAATACATTTGTACCGATACGGTGTGAATCCAATTTCGACGGCTCACCCATGTAAACCATGAAGTTTACAAGGTCATAGATTGTCTTATCGAACTCTTCCGGAGTTTGCTGACCTTTCGCTGTGATTGAGAAGCAACCACCCATCTCCAGACCAGTCAACGGATCAATCTTACGCTCGCTATGAAGCAGCTCCTCTGGTGTACAGTTCAGAGTTTGAACACCTTGCAGATACTCCAACACGTTCGGCATACCCACATCAGGGAATACTGTGTTATTTACACCCCATGGACGGCTCTCATCTTTATAGAAGCCACGCAGGTATGTATACAACCAGTCAGCGCCACGCAAACGTGCTTCCAAAGTAAGATCTGGTGGCGGGTTACCGAACCACTTACCAGAATCTTCCTTCGTCATCGCAATCGTCATTTGCTCACCTACTTTTTGGTCGCCCAAAAGCAAGTTTTCTTCAGCAAGCTCAACAGGAATGCCCAAATCGTTTGCTGCACGCTCGTAACGCTGGTAACCCGCAGAGTGACAACCTAAGCAGTTGTTCACAAAAATCTGCATACCGCGCTGTAAGGATGCTTTATTGTGTAGATCAACATCCATATGATCCAACGGAACACCCGCACCACCCGCTGCAAAACCTGTTACAGGAAGCAGTGCCATAACAAAAGCCACTAAATACTTTTTCATTAGCCTGTCACCCTTTCTGGAACTGGTTTAGTTTTCTCCATCTTCGTGTAGAACGGCATGAAGAAGAAATAAGCGAAGTAAAGGGCTGTACAGATCTGCGCAACTAGAGTACGAGTTGGTGTGGAAGACACAACACCCAAGTAACCTAGAATCACGAAGCTTACTGCGAAGATCAACAACCAAACTTTACTCATCCAGCCTTTGTAGCGCATTGATTTTACAGGGCTACGATCCAGCCAAGGCAGAACGAACAGGATAGCAATCGCTGCACCCATCACCACAACACCAGGGAACTGAGAACCAGCAATTGGTGGAATAGCACGTAGCATCGCGTAGAACGGCGTGAAGTACCATACCGGAGCGATGTGTGGTGGTGTTTTCAGTGGGTTAGCAGGCTCGAAGTTAGGTGCTTCGATAAAGTAACCGCCACCTTCTGGGAAGAAGAACACGATCGTACAGAAGACAAACAGGAACACAACTACACCAACAATATCTTTGACTGTGTAGTAAGGATGGAATGGGATACCGTCACGTGGGACACCGTTCTCATCTTTGTTCTCTTTGATCTCGATACCGTCTGGGTTGTTAGAACCCACTTCGTGCAGTGCAATAATGTGCAATACAACCAGTGCCAGCAGAACAATCGGCAATGCGATAACGTGCAAAGAGAAGAAACGGTTTAGTGTAATACCAGAGATCAGGTAATCACCACGAATCCACTCTGCCAACTCAGGGCCAACAAATGGAACTGCTTGGAACAGAGATACGATTACTTGAGCACCCCAGTAAGACATTTGTCCCCATGGAAGCAAGTAACCCATAAATGCTTCTGCCATCAGCGCTAGATAGATCGTCATACCGAAGATCCACACCAACTCACGCGGCTTACGGTAAGAACCGTACATAATGCCTCGGAACATGTGTAGATAAACAACGGCGAAGAACGCTGAAGCGCCTGTAGAGTGCAGGTAGCGCAACAGCCAACCATACTCAACATCACGCATAATATATTCAATTGAAGCAAACGCACCTTCAGCAGAAGGGTTGTAGCTCATTGTTAGCCAGATACCTGTTACAATCTGGTTAACAAGCACAAGTAACGCCAGCGAGCCAAAAAAGTACCAAAAGTTAAAGTTTTTTGGCGCATAGTACTTAGAAAGGTGGTCTTCCCACATTGCAGTTGCTGGGAAACGATCATCGATCCACCCCATCAAACCGCCATTTCCTTTATTACGGTTACCGGCCATTATGCAGTCTCCTGATCCACACCAACGATGATGATGTCATCACCCTCAAATTTATAAGGAGGAATTACCAAGTTCGTTGGCGCTGGCGAGCCTTTCATAACTCGACCAGAAAGGTCAAAACGTGACCCGTGACACGGACAGTAGTAACCACCTACCCAATCCTCGCCCAAATCTGCTGGTGCAACCTCAGGACGATATGTCGGCGAACAGCCCAAGTGCGTGCAAATACCTACCAAAACTGCCACATCCGGACGAATAGAGCGCATTGCATCTTTGGAAACATAAGCTGGCTGCTGCTCAACCGCAGAGTTCGGATCTGCTAATTTGCTCGCATCCAAGTTCTTCAGATTTTCTAGCGCTTCTTCCCCGCGGCGCACGATCCAGACTGGCTTACCGCGCCACTCAACGATCATTTGCTGACCAGGCTCTAGCTTGCTGATGTCAGCTTTCGCTGGTGCACCGGCAGCCTTCGCTTTAGCACTTGGACTCCACGAAGCTACGAATGGGACTGCTGCTCCAACGGCTCCGACTGCACCAACGGCAGACGTAGCACCAATCAGGAGACGGCGCCGACCCTTATTCACGCCCTCATTGCTCATCAAGTTTCTCCCCCTCAATTGACTAGGCTACTTACTCACGAAGTAGTCGCCAGCCACTCAGTATAAAAAACCAATAAAATCCGGTTCTTGAAAATGGCCCAAATAGTAATGAAAATACCCTTATCTTACAAGGTGAAATACAGCCCTCTGAGCACCTATAAGACTAAGTATTGACCTGATCCAGACCCAAAAAAAAACGCCCGCCCCAATGGAGGCAAGCGTTTCCTTGATAATCGTACCAGCAGGGGCTGGCAGCCGATTAGCGCTTCGAGAATTGTGGCTTTTTACGTGCTTTACGTAGACCCACTTTCTTACGCTCAACTTCACGAGCGTCACGCGTAACGAAACCAGCTTTACGTAGTGATGGACGCAGAGTTTCGTCGTATTCCATCAGTGCACGAGTAATACCGTGACGAATAGCACCAGCTTGGCCGAAACCGCCGCCGCCTTTAACTGTTACGTATACGTCAAACTTCTCTAGAGTTTCTGTAAGCTCTAGTGGCTGACGAACGATCATACGCGCTGTTTCGCGACCGAAGTAAACTTCGATAGTACGATCGTTAATAGTGATGTTACCTGTACCTGGACGCAAGAAAACACGAGCAGTAGACGTTTTGCGACGACCTGTACCGTAATACTGAGTTGACATAATCTACTATCCCCTTAGACGTTCAGTTCTTTTGGTTGCTGAGCCTGGTGTGGGTGTTCTGCACCAGCGTATACTTTCAGCTTAGTGTACATCGCGCGGCCTAGAGGACCCTTTGGCAACATACCTTTAACTGCAAGTTCGATAACTTTTTCAGGCTTGTTCTCGATCATGATTTCAAAGTTAGCCTGTTTCAAACCACCTGGGTAACCTGAGTGGCGGTAGTACATTTTGTCTGAACGCTTGTTACCAGTAACAGCAACTTTTTCTGCGTTGATTACAACAATGTAGTCCCCAGTATCTACGTGAGGAGTGTATTCTGGCTTGTGCTTGCCGCGTAGACGACGGGCAATTTCAGTAGCCATACGACCCAGAGTTTTGCCCTCTGCGTCAATCACATACCAGTCGCGTTTAACTTCGGCTGGTTTAGCAACAAAAGTAGTCATCGATTGTTCGCCTTTCTTTAAACTAAGCCTAGCAATTAAAAACAATTACCGACTTACCTTATAATTATTGGTTGCCTATCGAATTTTGAGAGACAACTTACGAATACCCATATTTGGGAGCGCGCATTATACACAGACCATACAGCTTGTGCGAGCATTAATTACCCGAAACTAAGCTTTATGGGCGCGAGCCAAATACTCGTGAGACTGCATCTCTAGAAGACGGCTTTGCGTACGCTCGATCTCAAAGTTCAGGCGACCATCAGTATAAATTTCGTGAATCGGTGCTTGCGCCGAGAGAATCAGCTTCACGCCACAGTCGTAGAACTCATCGACCATATTGATAAATCGACGTGCCGCATCATCGTTACTGCGCCCTAGCTGAGGAACATTGGACACAAGAACAGCGTGGTAAACCTTAGCCAGCTCAATGTAGTCGTTTTGCGAGCGAGGCCCTTCACACAACTCTTTAAAGTCAAACCAGATTACATCCTCGCATGAACGACGCGATTGAATACCACGGCCATTAACTTCAACAATCTCAGCATCAACCGCCTCATCAAGATCAGGCGATAGACTCTCGAAGCTAGTATTCAAGCTCGCATCCGCTTGGCTATCCAATGGGTAGTGATATAACTCCGCCTGCTCCAATGCACGTAAACGATAATCCACCCCACCGTCGACGTTAACAACTTCAGTGTGCTTGTTAAGCAATGCAATAGCGGGCAAAAAACGAGCACGCTGCAGGCCATCTTTATAAAGACCATCGGGAACAATGTTAGAGGTCGCTACTAACGAGACTCCGTTCCCAAACAGCTTCTCAAATAGCCCGCCTAAGATCATCGCATCGGTAATATCTGATACAAAGAACTCATCAAAACAAATGATGCGCGCTTCTTCGGCGTACTGCTCAGCGATTGTGTCGAGTGGATTTTTTGTGCCATCGAGGGCTTTAAGGTCAGCGTGAACACGCTGCATAAAACGGTGAAAGTGGGTCCGCATCTTACGCTCGATTGGAAGGCTATCGTAAAACGTGTCCATCAGATACGTTTTACCCCGTCCGACACCGCCCCAAAAATAGAGCCCCTTCACAGGCTCAGGCGCCTCTGCTTTGCGGAAACGGCTTGTAAACTTGCCCAGCACCGACGCTTTAGGCTGCGGCTGATTCTCTTGCGCAATGAGATCATCAAACAAGCGCTGTAGATGTTTTACAGCAGTCTCTTGAGAGGGGTCATACGAGAAGTCGTCTCGTTGCAGATCCTTTTTATAACGCTCTAGCGGTGTCATAAAAGCGAAGCACTCCACACATATCGCTGTTCAGAAAAGAGGCCGCACTTTACCGATTAGCCCAACATTTGGCAAATCAACAAAAGGCGTACTCTATAAGAAGCCAAGCCACTCTAAGCTAAATGGCAACAGGAACGCGGTAATCACACCGGTCAATCCCATCGCCAATCCAGAAAAAGCGCCCGCTTTGGCACTAATACCAAAAGCATAGGCGGTCCCCATACCATGCGCAGTAACGCCGATAGCAAAGCCTTTCACTTCATCATCTAGGCCACCTAATAGTTTGAATACCCAAGGCGCGAATGAACCACCCAACGCTCCCGTCACCAAAACGAGTCCTGCAGCCAACGAAGGGTATCCACCTATTTTTTCAGCCACACCAATCGCGATCGGCGAGGTAACCGACTTCGGCGCTAAAGACATCAAAACCGCATGTGGTAGCTCAAATAGCCAGCCAATAAGGAGTACAGATATGACCGCCACCCCTGCTCCGATCGATGCGGCAGCAAATAAAGGAAACCACATACGCTTGATGCGCTCTGCGTGATCCACCAGAGGAACCGCCAACGCGACCGTCGCAGGACCTAACAAAAAGTGTATAAACTGTGCTCCCTCGAAGTAGCGTTCATAACTCGTGCCGGTCAGCAGCAAAAAAATGATGATAATCGATAGCGAAAGCAGAACCGGGTGCAAGAAAGCCGAGCCACCCATACGTCGATTGAGTTCCATACTAAATGCAAACACCGATAGCGTCACAATGAGCCACAGCAGCGGAGAGGCAGAGAAATAGACCCAAAAATCCATTAATGACGCCCCTCTTTCGAGCGCACCAGAAAGCGCAGCAAACCTGCGACAACCAGCAGTGTAATAAACGCACTAACCGATAACGCCAGCACTAACGCTAACCAATACTCGGCTAGATATTCCAGATGCACCATCAGACCAACACCCGCCGGCACAAACAGTAACGACAAGTGCTTCAAAAGGCCCTCGCTGAACAAACGCAGCTGTTCAGGTACGCGCCCAAAAATGAGCAGTACAAAAAACAGCAGCACCATACCCACAACCGGCCCCGGCACCGGTGCATCTAGCGCCATGACAAGCACTTCCCCGCACAGCTGAAAAACCAGCAGTATAAGCAAACCTAAAAAAAGCATCCCTACACCTCTGCGTGAAACGACGTCCAACCTTTAAATAGCGCCAGCACCCCAAACAGGATAAACAAAGCGCCAGCGATGCGATGCACCCAAAGTAGCGAGACACGCTCAGCTAGCCGATTGCCTAATAACGCTCCCAAAAGCGTCGTACCAATCAATGCAAGGCTAGCCCCCAGCCAAACAGAAAGCGCACTCGATTGAGTCGCAAGTGTTGCCACCATCAACTGCGTTTTATCACCAAACTCAGCGATAAAAATCGTCATGCCTGCAGCCAAGAACACACTTGAGCCGACACTGGCGGATTCTTCAGATCCGTCTTCATCATCAACTCGTAGAGCAGCAATACCAAAGCCGATAAAAGCCAAGCCTGCCAGCACCGCGGCGACCCATGTCGGTATCCAAGTAGCCACCACAGCTCCCGCCAATACTGCAACCAAATTGAGTACTAGGAAGGCAACAATGGCACCACTAACAACGGGGAGGAGACGGTAGGTTGCGGCCATAGCCACCACCACGAGCTGGCTTTTATCGCCAAACTCAGCCAAAAAAACGAGCGACAGCGCTTCAGCCAGCTCGGACACATTCAACATCTTGATTTCCAACTAAGCGGTACTAACCGCGACGGCGTACCATCTCGACAAAATTGCAAGGCTTGTGACGACTATCCAGCTGTTCAGAGATGATACGTCCCCACGCAGTACGACACGCACCGGTCGAACCGGGAATACAGAAGATCAGAGTTCGATTAGAAACACCCGCAATCGTACGCGACTGAATCGTCGAGGTTCCGATCTCCTCATACGATACGGCTCTGAACAGCTCGCCGTAACCAACAATCTCTTTATCAAACAGCGGCGCTACTGCCTCAGGCGTGCTATCGCGAGAGGTAAAGCCTGTTCCACCGGTAATCAACACGGCATGCACCGCATCATCCGCGACCCATTGAGCAACAATGGCGCGAATTTTATACATATCATCCACGACGATTTCGCGCCTAACCACATCGTGTCCATCAGCTTCAGCAGCTTGCTGTAGATAGTCGCCAGAGGTATCATTTTCAGGCCCCCGAGTATCGGAAACCGTTAAAACCGCTAAGTTAAGGGGTTGTCGCGCGTCGCTGTCGTTCGCATGAGCCATGCTTTTATCCTCAAGTCACTAAAACTACTGGCCGCCAAAAAGGATGGGCTTATCCATCGCTAACAGCAGCTGCTTTAAGTCGTTATTATGGGTCTTCCAATCCCCGGGTTGAAACCAAGGGAACGCTTGCTGAAACACCGGCTCAGCCCAGCGCCGGCCAATCCAAGCGAGGTACTTTACCATTCGTACAGCCCGCAAACCATGCAACATCGGTAGCTCTCTACGTGGAAACTCTCGGTATTGCTCATAACCTTCTACGACTTCGGACAGCTGCTGACGCTGCTCAACTTCCGTACCTGAGAGCAACAAGAAGAGATCTTCAATGGCAAAACCCATACGCGCATCATCAAAGTCGAGTAGCTTGATCTCATCGGCCACCAGCATGTTCCCAAGATGCAGATCGCCATGGATCACTAACGACTGTGCAGCCATCGCTTGCTCAGCCAGCACCACTCCTATCTCAGCGACTATCTGGCGAAAGTCTGCCTGCTGAGCTGTCGGCACCCAGCACTCAAGCAGATAGTTTGCAGAGGTTTGCAACTGCTCAAGCGGCATAAGTGCATGACGTGCTGCGAATCGATAGGGTTCGGTCCAAGCATGTAACCGACCGACCAGCTCACCAATGGCATACAGCGAATCCAAGTCTTCCAAATTAGGCGCTTGGCCGATAATTTTTGGATAGAGCGCAACATCAAACCCAGCCTGCTTAACCAAAGCGCCGCCGTCCTGGCCCATTAGCGGTGCTACCACCGGCAAACCCGCTTGCGATAGCTCAGCTAACAAGGTGGCCTCCTCTTCAATTTGCGCTAAAGCCCAACGTCCGGGACGATAAAACTTGGCGATTAAGGCCCCACCCTCTTCTAGCCCCACCTGATAAACACGATTTTCGTAGCTATTTAGTGGATAGCAGCGGCCATCACTGTAATAACCCTGCTGCTCGATCGCATCTATCACGACATCAGGCGTTAATGCCTCGAATACATTTTGCTGACTATTCATACACCGTTATCATATCCGTCATTCGGGGCATGCTAGTATACAACCCAACCGCTATTCATCTAGGCACCACTGTAAACTTGGCCTAATCGCTTTAGAATGGAGTCCGCAATCGATGCCAAAGCTCACAAAAGTCGTAATACCTGTTGCAGGCCTCGGCACCCGTACATTGCCTGCGAGCAAAGCGATTCCTAAAGAGATGCTGACGGTTGTGGATAAACCAGCTATTCAGCATGTTGTCGAAGAGGCGGTAGCTGCAGGGTTTACCGAGATCATCCTTGTAACCCGCAGCGGCAAAAGTGCGATCGCTGACCATTTCGATTCTCACTCAGAGCTAGAGCAAATATTAGAGAGCAAAGGCAAGTTAGAAATCCTAGCGAGCATTCGTCACCTGCTACCGCAAGGCGTATCTCTATGCGCAATACGCCAGCCCGAACCTAAAGGCTTAGGCGATGCAGTACGCTGCGCAGCCCCCTTAGTTGGAAAGGAAGCCTTTGCAGTGATGCTTCCTGATATGCTTATTCACCACCCCAGCAATGTAAGCAGCACAGACCTGCGCGGAATGCTCGCGCGTTACCATCACCAAAACTCACCACAAGTGATGGTCGAGGCGGTCGCTGAAGCGAACGTAGTCCACTACGGCATTATCGCCACGTCACAACCTAGCCAAACGAGTTGGCCGCAAACTCTGAAGATCAAGCAGATCGTTGAGAAGCCCTCTCACCAAGATGCGCCATCCAATCTTGCCGTGATGGGCCGTTACATTCTGCCGCCGGAAATTTTTGCCATCTTAGAGAACACCCTTCCCGGGGCCGGTGATGAAATACAGCTAACTGACGCCATCGCACAGCTGTTAAAATCAACCACCACGGAAGCGTACCTGATGCAGGGTAAAACCTACGATTGTGGTAACAAGCAAGGCTTGCTGCGGGCAAACTTGATCTTTGGCCTTAACCACACCAGCGAAGGCCAAGACTTCCGCGCGTTCGTAAGCGACATTATTTCTCAATCAGGTGGAGAGTAAGGATTGACCATTACATCAAGCTCATCTTGGCAGATACTGCAAGATCATGCACAACAGATGCAACACAGCCACCTGAAAGAGCTGCTGCTCGACGAAAGCCGCTTCAAGACCCTAAGCTTTGCCCATGGTCCACTACTGATTGACTTTTCAAAGCAACGTATCGATCAGCACACGCTCAAACACCTAGTGGAGCTTGCAAAGACCGCAGACTTGCCGGGCTGGATAACACGCCTATTCAACGGCGACCCAATCAATACCTCTGAAGCTCGGCCAGCGTTGCATACTGCTCTGCGTGAGCAAGCGCAAACATCACTCGAGGTGGGTGGGCATAACATTATTCAAGATGTGCAAACCAACCTGTCGCGCATGGAGAAAATTGTCGAACGTATCCATTCAGGCCAGTGGCGCGGTTATGCGGGGGAGCCAATCGACACCATAGTCAATATTGGCGTGGGAGGCTCAGACCTTGGCCCTTATATGGCATGCAGCGCTCTGCGAGGTGCACGCGTCAACGCCGGCCGCCACTTAAAAGTGCACTTTGTCTCCTCTATGGATGGCAGTGAGCTGGCCGACATTTTGGGCTCTTTGAACCCAGCCACCACGCTATTTATCGTTTCATCCAAGTCATTTACCACTATTGATACACTCAGCAATGCCCATACAGCGCGAAAGTGGCTGCGCGATGCCAGTGGCGTCAACGACACCATCATCAACCGCTGCCACTTTATTGGGATCTCAGCGAATCCAGCGAAAATGTCCAGCTGGGGTATTGCCGACGATAACCAGCTCGAGTTCTGGGATTGGATTGGCGGACGCTACTCCATGTGGTCAGCCATTGGCTTACCCATCGCTCTACGCATCGGCATGGATGGTTTTCGCGAGATGCTGCAAGGCGCACACTCCATGGACCAGCATTTCCTCTCTGCGCCACTGAACGAAAACCTGCCCGTTTTACTGGGTTTGATCGGCGTTTGGAACGTGAACTTTCTCGATATTCACGCGCATGCCATTCTTCCCTACGATGGCCGTCTCATCCATCTGCCCGCCTACCTCGAACAGCTCGAAATGGAGAGCAACGGCAAAAGCGTTAACCGCGTCGGTGAGCCACTCGATTACCGCACCTGCCCAGTACTGTGGGGTGAAGTCGGCCCAAATGCGCAACACGCCTTTTATCAGCTGCTGCACCAAGGCACTGAATCGGTGATGTGCGACTTTATTGTCTCGGCACGCCGCTATGAAAAGACCGACAACGAAAGCCTGCGCTCACAGCACACCCTAACGCTAGCGAACTGCCTTGCGCAGTCTCGTATTCTTGCGATTGGTAGCGCTGTTCAACAGAATGATCAACCCGTTCCAGGTCACAAGCAGTACCACGGCAATCAACCATCGACAACTCTGCTACTCGATGAACTAACACCCTTCTCCTTCGGAAGCTTGATCGCCCTTTACGAGCACAAAGTTTTTGTACAGTCCGTCATTTGGGATATCAACCCGTTTGACCAGTGGGGTGTTGAACTCGGCAAAACGATGGCAACCTCACTACTTAAGCCTCTGCAGCATCAAGCGAGCGACTCCGAGTTTGATCCCTCCACCCATGGCCTTATGCGCCACATCCATCAGCAACAGGAGCGCTCGTAATGGAACTGACAATTTGGGGACAAGAGCTGGTCGGCTGGGTGGCCGCAGCGGTGCTAAGCCAGCAAGGGCATAATATCTATTGGGTTACCGAGCAGACCGATGCTGACATTTTGTCGTTACTCGACAGCACAACCATCAATGAACCCCAACTCAAGGCGCTCGTTCAAGAGGGCAGCCAATCCGGTAACATTGGCCTCATAAGCCCACAGCAGGCTTTAGGTAACGACCGCCACCTATTTGCGCTGGCCGCAAACGAGTTACTGCTCGCAAAGAGTTATGTCGCGCAGATTGCCGCGTTCAATGATGATAACCGAGTCCATATCATCAATATGAGCCACTTTGGCGTCGGGAGCAGTGATGATCTGCAGCGCCAGTTCCCGGAGCAAAGCGCCAGCATTGTGAGCTACTTTGCTGAAAACATGTCTGAAGGCGAAGCTATCAGCCAATTTGCCGCGCCCTCCGCGATCACGTTCGGCTGCCACGCCTCATGGGCTACCGAAGACTTTCGCGCGCTACTGGGTACACTCATTACTCCGAGTACTGAGTTTTTCGAAGTCACCCCTCGCGAGGCAGAGCTCACTAAATTTGCGATTACCGGCATGCTGGCACTACGTATCGGGTTTATTAATGAGATGGCCAACCTCGCTGAACAACTTGGCGCTGATATCGATATCATCCGCCGCAGCATGGGCGCAGATCAGCGTATTGGCCCGCACTACTTAGCGCCAGGCTGTGGCTTTGGTGGGGGCAATTTCTCCCGTTCAATCCGCGGCTTAGCGAGCTTGTTGGAGCGTAATCAGCAATCTGCGCTGCTTGAAACCGTGCTTGAAGAGAATGAGAAACAGAAAGAGCTGCCGTTTCGTCGCCTTTGGCAGTACTTCGATTGCAACCTCAAGGGTCGTACCATCGCCATCTGGGGCGCATCATTCAAACCGGGCTCAGCATCCATCGATGGAGCGCCTAGCATCCGCTGTATTGATGCCATTATTGCGCAGGGTGCCCACGTACAGGTACATGATCCGGAAGCGCTCGAAAACGTGCGTAGCCACTATCAATACCACCCGCAAGTTCACGCGACCGATAACAAACTCGAGGCGCTGCGGAACGCCGATGCGTTGCTATTGCTGACTGATTGGCCAGAGTATCTAGACGTTGATCATCACATAGTTAAAAGCGAACTGATCACCCCCCTGATTATCGATGGCCGTAACATGTTTGACTATCAAACCATGCGCGAGAGCGGTATCGACTACTTCGGAGTAGGTAAAACATGCGCGAACTAGACATACCTATCCATGAAGCCTGCCAACTGGCACAGCAGGCAGGCGCGGCGATCATGACGATCTACGAGCAAGGCTTTGAGGTAACGACAAAAGCCGATAACTCACCACTGACAGAAGCCGACTTAGCATCACATCAAATACTTGAGCACGGGCTGCAACAATTAACACCAAGCTTTCCGGTGTTATCTGAAGAATCACCAGCTACCGCTATTGCGCAGCGCCATAACTGGCAAACCTTTTGGATGCTGGATCCGCTAGATGGCACAAAGGAGTTCGTAAACCGCAACGGCGAGTTCACCGTCAACATTGCATTGATTCATAGAGGCGACCCGGTATTCGGCGTTGTTTATGTCCCCGTTACCAAGGAACTGTATTGGGGCGGCGAAAGCTATGGTGCTTGGCGGCAATTCGACAACAAAAGCCCCACGGCTATTAGCGTGCGTGAGCCTCAAACGCCTCCTATTGTGGTGGGTAGCCGCTCCCATTTAACGGATGAAGTTAAACAGTTTATTGAGCAAATACCGGCTGCGGAACTCACGTCCATTGGCAGCTCATTAAAGTTCTGTTTATTAGCACAAGGCCAAGCAGACCTCTACCCAAGACTAGGCCCGACTTCCGAGTGGGATACCGCAGCAGCAGATGCCGTATTAAGAGGTGCAGGTGGACAGGTGATTGACTTAAATACGCAGCAAGCGATGCGTTATAACCAACGAGAGACGCTGCTTAACCCTAACTTTGTTGCCTTCACAGCGCGCGGCACATGGTGGGACGCACTGCTTTTGGCACATGCTCACTATCAAGAGCGCAACGACCTTTAACCGCTGCGCCTAACCAAACCTAGGCTTTGTAGCCGTTCGGATTTTCCGACTGCCAGCGCCAGTGATCCGCTACCATGCGCTGCATATCATAATGCGCAGACCAACCTAACTTCTCTAAACTGTAAGCCGGATCAGCGAAGCACTCGGCAATATCACCGGCACGACGATTAACAATTTGGTAAGGAATCTCTTTCCCACTCGCCGCAGCAAACGCCTTAACCACATCAAGTACCGAGTAACCGTTACCTGTGCCTAGATTGTATGCCTGACAGCCATGCCCTTGCTCAAGTACTGCCAACGCTTTTAGGTGGCCATTCGCAAGATCTTCAACATGAATATAGTCACGCACTCCCGTGCCATCAGGTGTTGGGTAGTCACCCCCAAATACGCTGAGCTTATCCCGCTTACCGATTGCGACTTGAGCAACAAACGGCATTAGATTATTGGGGATGCCTGCAGGGTCTTCACCAATCAAGCCGCTTTCATGGGCGCCAACAGGGTTAAAGTAGCGCAGCAATGCAATGTTCCACTGCGTATCCGCCGTTGCGATGTCACGCAGGATATTCTCCACCATCAATTTCGACTGACCATACGGGTTCGTGGTAGATAACGGAAAGTTCTCTCGGATTGGCACACTAGCGGGGTCGCCATATACCGTCGCAGACGAGCTAAACACTAAATTCTTACAGCCTGCCTCTGCCATCGCGGCAAATAAATTGAGGGAGCCCTCAACGTTGTTCTGGTAATAAAGCATCGGTTTTTCAACGGACTCGCCCACGGCTTTTAAGCCCGCAAAGTGAATCACCGAATCGATACGGTGCGCCTCAAAGAGCGCCTTCAGCGCTGCTTTATCGCGGATATCACCTTCGATAAAAGTCGGTCGAGACCCAGTGATGCGCTCGATGCGATTAAAAACCTCAGGATGGCTATTGCTCAAGTTATCGAAAACAACAACGTGCTCACCTGCATTGATTAACTGTACTGCGGTATGACTACCAATATAGCCTGCGCCCCCTGTAACAAGCACTGCCATGCTGCTCTCCAACTGCTTAATTATCGATAACTATAGTGTAGCTAAAGGAGGTGTCTAGCGCCTGAATCAAGCCTACAAAGCGCGCTATCAACAGGATAATAGCGCGACACAAGGTATAGTATTTTAATACTTTCCAAAAACCGTATTACAGAAGCTCTATTTTATCGCACGCTTGCTCCATCACTTAGCAGGAGCAACCCAATGAACAAGACTCACCTTATCAGTACCGCTGTCACAGAGCACTTAAAGGAGGGAGATCTCCTATTCATCGCGATCGATAGCTTTCTCTATCGGCAAGTGGCCCAAGGCACGGGAAGTTGGTGTTCTCACGTTGGCGTTGCCATTCAACAGCACGGCCGCTGGTACGTTGCCGAGAGCGCAATACCCAAGGTGCGTATAACGCCGCTAGATAAGTTCATCGCACGCGCAAAGAGTGGACGTATCGCTGTCCACCGATTCAACAAGGGGATATCCGACACTCAATTAAGCGTATTGAAGCAGGCTGTGCAGTCACACCTTGGAAAGTGGTATCACTTAGGTTTCAACTATGACGACAAACGCATGTTCTGCTCAAAGTTTGCTGCATTGGTGCTCGAGAGCGCTTTGGATATCAAGCTTGGAGAGGTAGAAACGCTGGAACAGCTGATCACGAAAAACCCACAAGCCAATGTGGGCTTCTGGCGCTGCTGGTATCTGGGCTTTATTCCTTGGAAACGGCGCACCATAACACCAGAGAGCCTGTTGAAAGACCCACGCCTATTGCCGGTCTTTAATCATTAGGCATAAAAAACGGGGTTCCAAAGGAACCCCGTGAGCCAAGGGACTTGCTTAAAAAGTATTGGACGCGCTTACAGCGTCAAGCGGCGAATATCGCTCAACAACGCGTTAACGTACGTCAAGAAGCGGCCAGCATCACCACCATTGATTGCGCGGTGATCATAAGATAGGCACAGCGGTAACATCGTACGTGGTTCGAACTCTTTACCATTCCAGCGCGGCTTGATGTCAGCTTTGGAGATACCCAAAATACCGACTTCCGGCGCGTTAACGATTGGCGTGAAGCCTGTACCACCGATACCACCAAGGCTTGAGATCGTGAAGCATGCACCTTGCATTTCGTTCGGCTTCAACTTGCGATCTTTAGCTTTGCCTGCCAGCTCAAGCGCCTCTTTAGATAGTTCGTAGATCGTTTTCTTATCTGCATCTTTGATAACCGGAACCATAAGGCCGTTCGGTGTATCAACCGCAATACCGATGTTGACGTATTTCTTGAAGACCAAATGCTCGCCATCAGCGTGTAAAGACGCGTTGAACTTAGGATTTGCCACCAACGCTTTGGCAACTGCCTTGATCATAAACGGCAGCGGCGTAAGCTTGACGCCTTCTTTCAACGCTTCCTCTTTCATCGACTTACGGAACGCTTCCAGCTCAGTGATATCCGCCTCGTCAAACTGCGTAACGTGCGGGATATTCAACCAGCAGCGCGCCATATTGTCGCGTGTCACTTTGGCAATTTTACTGAGCTTCTCAACTTCAACTTCACCAAACTTGCTGAAGTCCACTTCTGGAATCGCAGGGATACCAGAGCCAACAGCGGCGGTTTGCTTTGGCTGCTCAGCGAGTTGCTTCAATGCGCCTTTTACGTATGCCTGCACGTCTTCCTTGAGGATTCGGCCTTTACGGCCTGTACCCGCAACCAACGTCAAATCGACACCAAACTCACGTGCTACGGCACGTACCGCTGGGCCAGCATGAACCTGACGGTTTTTCTTCTCCAGTGCGACAACATCTTGTACAGCAGGCGCGCTCGGTGCAGGTTGCGCGGGCGCACTTGGCTTAGCGACAGGTGCCTCTGCTTGCGGAGCAGCCGCCGGAGCAGGAGCAGGTGTAGCACCAGCAACTTCTAGCGTGAGAATAAGATCGCCTTCGTTACAAGTTGCGCCCTCTTGAATACTAACTGCTGTGACAACACCAGACGCTGGAGAAGGCACTTCCATAGACGCCTTATCAGTCTCTAGCGCAATCAGGCTATCACCTTCGGCAATCTCATCACCGACTTTGACCATCACTTCGATTACGTCAACGTCTGTTGCACCGCTCAAATCGGGTACAGCAACGTCCTGTGTGCCGCCGCTAACCGCTGGTTGCTCTGCAACTTGCGGCGCAACCGGTGCAGCTTCAGCCGCTGCTTGTGGCGCTGCCGCTTCTGTCGCACCGCCAACACGCAGTGTTAATACGAGATCGCCTTCATTGCAGGTACTACCTTCAGCAATAGCAACACTTTCAACAACACCCTCAAGTGGTGATGGTACTTCCATTGACGCTTTATCTGTTTCCAGCGCGATAAGGCTGTCGCCCTCTGCCACGCTATCACCGGCTTTGACAAGCACTTCGATCACGTCAACATCCGTTGCACCGCTCAAATCTGGTACACGTACCTCTTCAACAGAGGTTGCAGCTTGTGGCGCGGCGGCAGCCTCAGCCACAGGCGCTGGCGCTGCTTCAGCAACAGGTGCCGGTTCCGCTGCCGGAGCAGCCGCTGCGGCTTCACCTGCTTCTAGTACTAAAATGGCATCACCTTCGTTGCAGGTGTCACCCTCTTTAATCAAAATTTCGACAACAGTACCGCTTTGTTCAGCAGGTACTTCCATCGATGCTTTATCCGTTTCCAGCGCGATCAGGCTATCGCCTTCTGCAACTGAATCACCCGGAGCAACCAGCACTTCTACAACATCTACGTCTTCTGCGCCGCTTAAATCTGGAACTGTAATGGTGACTTTACTCACAATAGTGTCCTCTACTTATCCTTTGCCAATAGTCAGTTCAAACCGGACTTAAACAGTCCACGGTGCTGGACGATCAGCCTTGATGTTGAACTTCTGAATGGCCTTAGCAACGACAGAGCCATCAACCTTACCCTCTTCCTGCAACGCTTTAAGCGCAGCAACAACAACGTAGTAACGGTTAACTTCGAAGAATTCACGCAACTTGTTACGCGTATCTGAGCGGCCGTAACCATCAGTACCCAGAACTTTGTAACGGTGCGGAATGTATTCGCGTAGCTGGTCAGCAAACAGACGGATATAGTCAGTAGACGCAATGACTGGACCTTGACGATCTTGCAAGCATGCTGTCACGTACGGCACCTGCTGCTCAGCTTCTGGATGCAGCATGTTGTGGCGCACCGCAGCCTGAGCATCACGACGCAATTCATTGATCGATGTTGTGCTCCATACGTCAGATTCGATACCAAACTCTTCGCGTAGGATCACAGCTGCTTCGCGCACTTCACGTAGGATTGTGCCGCAGCCCATCAACTGAACTTTAAGCTCAGCATCTTTACCCTCTTCCAGAAGGTACATCCCTTTAATGATGCCCTCTTCAGCGCCTTGCGGCATCTCTGGGTGAGCGTAATTTTCGTTCATCGTCGTGATGTAGTAGAAGCGGTTCTCGCCCTCTTTGTACATGCGACGCAAACCGTCTTGTACGATCACGGTCAGCTCATAGCCGTACGTTGGATCGTAGGAAACACAGTTTGGAATCATTTGTGCCATCAGCTGAGAATGGCCATCTTGGTGCTGCAAACCTTCACCGTTCAGCGTTGTACGGCCAGATGTTGCACCGATCAGGAAGCCACGCGCTTGCATATCGCCAGCAGCCCAAATCAGGTCCATGACACGTTGGAAACCAAACATGGAGTAGAAGATGTAGAACGGCACCATAGTGCAATTGTTGTTCGCGTATGAGGTAGCACACGCGATCCAGGCAGACGTCGCACCCGCTTCGTTGATACCCTCTTCAAGGATTTGGCCTGTTTTCGACTCTTTGTAGAACATGATCTGGTCTGAGTCGTGCGGCACATAGCGCTGGCCTGCAGAAGAGTAGATACCGAGCTGGCGGAACATGCCTTCCATACCAAACGTACGTGCTTCGTCAGGAACAATCGGCACAACACGCTCACCCATATTCTTGTCTTTAACCAACGAGCTCAACACGCGGTTCAAAGACATCTGGGTTGACAACTCACGGCTACCACTGCCTTTTAAGTTGTTAGAGAACGCTTCCAGCGCTGGTGTTTCCAAACGCTCAAACTCGGTGCGGCGAACGGGATAGAAACCACCCAACTTCTCGCGGCGCTCGAACATGTACTTCATCTCTGGTGAATCAGGAGATGGACGGTAGTAAGGCACATCCTTCAACTGATCATCAGATAGTGGGATGTTGAAGCGATCGCGGAAATCTTTCAGATCATCCAGCGCAACCTTCTTCATAGAGTGTGTATCGTTCTTCGCTTCACCAGACTTACCTGTACCGTAACCTTTAACGGTTTGCGCCAAGATAACAGTCGGCTGGCCTTTATGGTTCATAGCAGCGTTGTAGGCAGCATAAACTTTGTAAGGATCGTGGCCACCGCGGTTCAGGTTCATAATGTCGTCATCGGACATATCCTTAACCATTTCGAGTAGCTCTGGGTACTTACCGAAGAAATGTTCACGCGTGTAAGCGCCACCGTTGGCTTTGTAGTTTTGCAACTCACCATCGCAAACCTCGTCCATACGCTTCTGTAGCAAGCCGTGCTCGTCTTTCTCGAACAATGGATCCCAGTGACGACCCCACAGGCATTTAACCACGTTCCAGCCTGCTCCACGGAATACGCCTTCCAGCTCTTGTACGATTTTGCCGTTACCACGTACCGGACCGTCCAAGCGCTGCAGGTTACAGTTGATAACAAATACAAGATTCTCAAGCTGCTCACGACCCGCTAGCGCGATCGCACCCAAAGATTCTGGCTCATCACACTCACCATCACCTAAGAACGCCCATACTTTACGATCACCACGGTTGATCAAGTCACGTGCAGATAGGTAACGCATCACGTGAGCTTGATAGATCGCCTGAATTGGACCAAGACCCATAGAAACCGTCGGGAACTGCCAGAAGTCCGGCATCAACCAAGGGTGTGGATAAGACGACAAACCATTGCCATCAACTTCACGACGGAAGTTATCCATCTGCTCTTCTGTCAAACGACCTTCTAAGTAGGCGCGGGAGTAGATGCCCGGCGAGATATGGCCTTGGAAGAACACCATATCCGACTCTTGGCCGCCTTCATTACCACGGAAGAAATAGTTAAAACCGATATCGTAAAGCGTCGCCGAAGAGGAGAAGCTCGAGATATGCCCACCAAGGCCGTCATCGTTGTCATTGGCACGCATAACCATCGCCATCGCGTTCCAACGAATAAATGAACGAATGCGACGCTCCATAAACAGATCGCCTGGCATGCGCGCTTCGTCTTTGGGCGCGATAGTATTGCGATAAGGTGTTGTTAGCGAGCAACCTGCATCGATGCCGATATCTGATGCTTTGCGGCCAAGCTGAGCTAAAAGGAAGCGGGCGCGCTCATCACCGTCGCTTTTGGCAACAGATTCTAAAGCATCCATCCACTCTTGAGTTTCAATTGGATCTACATCTTCAACTGTTTTATCTAGCACTTTGCCTTCTCCACGTATGCTTGTTAAGCACTATCCCTTAGGTTTTATGGAACCTTTAATAAGGTTTCTATGAGAGCTTCAGCACAAACTACACGCTTATCTCTTCTTGTAGTGAATTTTGTAGTAATACTACAAAAATGAACAAATACTGTCTAGATTAATTGCTCAAAAATGCCGCAATCACTGAATCTTAGAGCATTTTGTAGTTTTACAAAAAACTACAATTTATGGCGCAATATTCGACCGACGCAACGCCCTTTCCAGACGTGTATTCTCTTTACCCTGCTCTAACAATGCATCCTCAACATAAGCTAAATGATCGTGCGCAGCGCGCTGGGCTGCTTCAGGTTTTCCGGAAAAAATGGCTTCCATCAACTTATAGTGTTGATCGTGAATCTTCTGTCGATACCCTGGCTTTGGATAGATATTCTGCAGGTTATCGCCGATATGTTGACGCAGTAGACTAAACAGAGCACGCATCATATGGAGTAGCACCATATTGTGAGTCGAAGCAGCAATCGTGAGATGGAAATCCACGTCAGCCTCAACCTCTTTAAGAAACTCTTTCTTATCGTGACACTCTTGCAGTGTAGCGTAGCTCGCTTTGATAGCTTCCTTATCAGCTTTCGTCGAGCGCAGCGCTGCATAATAGGCAGTTACCCCCTCGAGCGCATGACGGAACTCTAGTAGGTCATATTGCGCTTCAGGATGCGTCTTAAAAAGCTCCAGCAAAGGGTCTTTGAACGAATCTCCCAACTCCTCCGAAACGTAAGTACCGCCACCTTGGCGACTGTAAACCAGCCCTTTTGCAGCAAGTTTCTGCACAGCTTCGCGCAATGAAGGACGCGACACTTCAAACTGCTTCGCTAACTCCCGCTCTGGTGGCAAACGCTGCCCCGGTTTTAGAGTCCCTTCCAAGATCATCTCTTCCATACGCTCAACGATTACATCAGAGATTTTCGGTTGTTTTACACGCTGATAACTCATTTCAATCAATCCAACCAAGATGCACAAGTGCAACAAATTTTTAACTAAACAACATTTAAGGCTGTGCTTTTTTTGCACTACACTGAAGTTGACGTGAGTGTCAGAAAAACAACAAGTAAACCTCACGCGCAACACTCTATCGACTGTTGTACCCGTAACAACGTCAGCATGGGCAACTGGTTTATTCAGCGTCACAGACCCGACAATTGACGAAAAAATTATTGACAAGCTCTGAACAAAATAAATACAGTACCAATTCAATTGATGGTAAATTGGTAATACCAATTTTTCAAGTCATTCGGTGTTAGATCTACTCAAGTAAGTATTTGACCCCGATAGATTCATTACAAAAACAAAAACGTCATTGAGGATGAGACATGAAAAAGTTCACTAAAACTGTGATCTCTGCGACTATCCTAGCTGCAGCTGCAGCTTCCGCGACACCAGCCCTTGCGAAGAACGTTCTGCTGAAAACACCTATCGCGTTTGGTTCACACCTTCCTGCACTAGGCACGCCTATCGTTTGGGTTGCAGACCAACTGAAGCTTGTTTCTGATGGCTCCCTGAAGATGAAAGTATACGAGCCAGGCAAGCTGGTTAGCCCGAAAGAGATCTTGGGTGCAGTTTCTTCAGGCAAAGTGAACTCAGGTTACGCAACAGCGGGTTACTGGCAGGGTAAAATGCCAGCTGCGGCACTGTTCTCTGCTGTTCCATTTGGTCCAGAAGCAGGTGAGTACATGGCATGGATGTACTACGGCAACGGCCTAAAACTGTATCAAGAGATGTACGACAGCAACGGTTACAACGTAAAAGTTATTCCGTGTGCAATCATCTCTCCAGAAACATCAGGCTGGTTCAAAAAGCCAATCGAGAAGCCAGAAGACCTGAAAGGTTTGAACATGCGTTTCTTCGGTCTGGGCGCATCAGTGATGGAAAAACTGGGTGTTTCTACGACTCAGCTACCTGGTGGTGAAATCTTTGGTGCCCTCGAGAAAGGCGCGATCGATGCATCTGAGTTCTCTCAGCCAGCCATCGACCAACGTCTGGGCTTCCAGAAGATTGTTAAGTACAACTACTTCCCAGGCTGGCACCAGCAAGCGACTATCTTCGAACTGCTAGTGAACAAAGATACTTGGGGCAAGATGTCTAAAGGCCAGCAAGCTATCGTTGAAAACACCTGTAAAGCTTCTATGACCAACGCTATTGCGGAAGGTGAAGCTATGCAGTTCCCTGTGATGCAGAAAGCGAAAGAGAGCGGTGTTGAGATCCGTTACTGGAATGACGAGATGCTAAACACATTCCGTAGCGCGTGGGATGAAGTAGCCGCAGAGAAATCCGCAGCAGATCCATTCTTCAAGAAAGTATGGGATGACCTGAGCGAGTTCCGTAAAGGTTACGACCTATGGGAATCTAACGCATTCCTGCCTCGCTCTCGCTAATTTATTAGCTCCTTCCAAGGCAGGTCACTCACATGGGTGATCTGCCTTTTTATCATAAGAAATAACGTAGGTAGTTCACGTGACTGAGAATGAATCCCTTCCCTCAGTACCTCTGTCTGACACGATAGATCGCTTTATCCAGCGCATCGGTGTGACAGTCGCTTGGTGCTATGTACTGTTAGTACTGGTTATTATTTTGCAGGTTATTCTGCGTAAAGGATTTTCAAACGGCTTAGTTGCTCTGGAAGAGCTACAGTGGCATCTGTACGCAGTGGGGGTCATGTTTGGCCTATCCTATGCGCAGACCACAAATTCGCATATTCGTGTTGATTTGTTCTATTCGCACTTTCGCGCAAGCACAAAACACATTATTGAAATCCTAGGTATTTTGATATTGGTCTTACCATTTGTGGTCATTATCTTCTTACACAGTGTCGATTTCTTTTATGAGTCATATCGCATTAACGAAAGTTCGGAATCTCCTTCTGGACTCCCCTATTTATGGGCGATGAAAGGCGTTATCCCGGTGACGTTCGGGTTACTTGGGTTGGCTGTGCTATCCCGCTTGTATCGTGATGTTGTTTTACTGTTTCGTGGAGAGTAAGAATGGACGCCAATGAAATTATGGTCATTGCGATGTTCATCTCGTTCATCGCGCTTCTATTTACCGGTATCCCTGTTGCTTGGGTTCTTGGCGGCATCGGTATTATTTTCGCCTTTATCGGCCAGTTTGCTGATAACAACCTCGATACTATGACTGGCCTCGATTATACGACACTAGGCTTAGTCGTTAACCGTCTCTGGAAGATAATGGACAACTGGATTCTGGTTGCCCTACCTATGTTTATCTTCATGGGCATTATGTTGGATAAGTCCGGCGTTGCAGAAAAGCTCATGAAATCAATGCAGGAACTGTTCGGTCGCGTTCGAGGCGGTTTAGCTGTAACTGTTACTGCTATCGGGATTATCCTTGCAGCATCGACTGGTATTATCGGTGCGTCAGTTGTGCTTTTGGCTGTTATGTCACTACCAGCTATGACTAAGCAAGGTTATGCGATGCCACTGGCATTAGGCACCATTGCCTCAGCCGGTACATTAGGTATCCTCATTCCACCCAGTATTATGCTCGTGATCATGGCAGACCAATTGGGTTTATCCGTGGGCGATCTGTTCATGGGTGCAGTGTTCCCAGGTTTAATGCTTGGTGCGATGTATATTACTTACATTCTGGCGTATGGATTCATTAAACCAGAGGCCGCTCCGGTTCCTCCAGATGCGAAACCTGCTGACTTTGCAACAGTACTCAATGTCTTGAAAGCCGTTTTACCCACAGTTTTGCTGATCTTTGTCGTACTGGGTTCAATCTTTGCCGGTGTAGCAACACCAACAGAAGCATCCGGTGTCGGCGCGTTCGGAGCCACCCTGCTAGCGATGTATAACCGCCGCTTCAACTTTAAGGTGCTTAAAGAGGTGATGGCGGGCACGATGAATACAACGGCATATATCTTTGCCATCTTCATTGGTGCAACGTGTTTTGCGCTTGTACTGCGCGAGCTCGGCGGCGATGAGTTGATCGAGTCGTTCCTAACAGGCCTACCATTCGGCCCCTACGGCATCATCTTCTTTATCTTGGGTATTATCTTCCTACTCGGTTTCTTCCTTGATTGGATCGAGATTACGTTGATTATCTTGCCACTATTGGCGCCTGTTATCTCGGCACTCGGCCTAGATATCAATGGATATGGCGTAGTTGATAACCCTGAGCTGGTTTGGTTCGTGATGCTGGTAGCCATGGCTCTGCAAACGTCATTCTTAACGCCGCCCGTCGGGTTCGCCCTCTTCTACCTCAAGGGAGTTTGCCCACCGAATGTTAAGCTCACCGATATCTACAAGGGTGTTATCCCCTTCATCATCCTCCAGTTGATTGCACTGTTGGTGCTCGTCTTCTGGCCGCAGCTTGTGCTTTGGTTACCAGCCAACGCATACAGCTAAATCGCTCTATCCGGTGGCCAAATCAGGCCACCGGCTTTGTTAACAATGTTGGATGACGACTATGCAACAGCAAGCCCTTGTGGACATTCTTCGCCATATTGTTGGTGAAAAGAATGTCTTAACCAACGAAAATCAAACTGAGCACTACCGCACTGGCTTTCGCTCTGGAGAAGGCAGCGCACTCGCCGTTGTTTTCCCGACTACCCTGTTGGCGCAATGGCACGTTCTAAAAGCCTGCGTTGAAACAGATACTATTGTGATCATGCAGGCAGCCAACACCGGCTTGACCGAAGGCTCTACTCCGTCTGGCGATGATTATGATCGAGAGATCGTGGTGATCAACACAACCCGCATGGATAAAATATATCTGCTTAACAATGGTGAGCAGATTGTTAGTTTCCCTGGCGCGACACTCTTTAAGCTAGAGAAGTTGCTGGCCCCGCTCGACCGAGTTCCTCACTCTGTGATTGGCTCGTCCTGTATTGGTGCCTCTATCGTGGGCGGTATCGCGAACAACTCAGGGGGAGCTCTGGTCAAGCGCGGGCCCGCATATACTGAGCTCGCACTGTTTGCGCAACTCAACGCCGAAGGCGAACTAGAGCTTGTGAACCACTTGGGCATCCACTTAGGCAACACACCCGAAGAGGTCCTCACTAACCTCGAAAACCACAACTTTAAAGAGTCCGATATCGACTACGGCCAGCAGTTGGCCTCTGCACAGGATTACATCGAGATCCTGCGGGATGTGGATGCTGATACACCAGCGCGCTACAACGCAGATACACGCAGACTTTACGAAGCCAGCGGCTGCGCAGGCAAGCTGGGTGTTTTTGCAGTAAGGCTTGATACTTTCCCAACAGCGGAAAGAGAACAAGTTTTCTATATCGGCACGAATAACCCAGCACACTTGACACAACTACGCCGGGATATTCTTACGAACTTTAGCAATGTGCCTGAAGTCGCCGAATATATGCACAAGGATATTTATGATATAGCCGAGAAGTACGGCAAAGATGTCTTTGTGATGATCAACTACTTAGGAACCGATCCGCTACCAAAGCTATTTGCGATGAAAGGAGCGATTACCGCATACCTAAACCGCTTTAGTTTCCTACCAAAGGATATTCCTGACCGAGCCATGCAACTGGCCAGCAAGCTGTTTCCCAACATCATCCCCAAGCGAATGCGCGAATATCGCGAGAAATATGATCATTATCTCATTCTTAAAATGAGCAACGACGGGATTGATGAAGCCAAAGCATTCCTGCATTCATTCTTCGCTGGCAAACAGGACGCCGGCTACTTCGAGTGTGATGCCGATGAAGCAAAAAAAGCCTATCTACATCGCTTTGCAGCAGCAGGCGCGGCGGTCCGCTATCAAACGATGCATCAAGATAAAGTCGAAGACATTCTCGCTTTAGATATCGCCTTACGCCGTAATGATGAGCAATGGGTAGAGCAGTTACCGCCAGAGATCAGTCAGTATATTGAGCACTCGCTCTATTACGGACACTTTATGTGCCACGTATTCCATCAGGACTATATCCTGAAAAAAGGCGCAGATGCGAAGAAAATTAAAGCACAAATGCTCGAGCTACTCGCCGCTAAAGGCGCAAAGTATCCCGCTGAGCACAACGTCGGCCACCTCTATGAAGCGGAAGAGGGCCTGCGCGACTTCTACAGCGATTTAGATCCAACCAATAGCTTTAACCCGGGTATTGGCAAAACACCAAAACATAAATGCGGCTGCTCACACTAAGTGGCCGTTATTCGCGAATAGATAAAACTGAGGTAAGTACGATGTCCCTGCCAGAAGTTAGCACGATTCTTTACACAACATCGATGGGCGATCACACCAGCCCTGTATTTAAATATGCGGTTAAACTGGCCGACAGCTTAAATGCAAAGATTGTTATCCTGCATGTTGTTGAGCCCATCGGGACGATGGGCTCTGCCCTTATCAAAAACTACGTACCGGATGAGCTGATCAAGCAGATGCATGATGAAGGCATCAACCAGATTATCAATGAGATGCAAACACGCGTAGAACGCTTCTGCGAAAATCAGCTTTCCGATCTGGCCAACCCTATCTCCCCGAACTTCGAGTTCGCAGTGGTCGAAGGTAACCATACTGATACCATTTTGCATGAAGCGCAGACACGTGGTGCGGATATGATTATTATGGGAGCCGAAAACACCTTTGGGCACCATAGCTCGACAACGCAACAGGTTGTTAAGCAAGCAAAAGTTCCTGTGGTGGTTGTACCAACAGGAAAACAGCTCAGCTAACCCCTTTACCAAGGAAGGCCGATGGAAAGCACCACCCTAGATCTACTAGAACGGATTTTTTTAACGGTCTTCCCACTTGTTGCTATCGTTAGTGTTGGCTACGTCTATGCCAAAAAACGCCCGACTGATATGTCGGTTGCGAATGCGATCAATATCGACATCTTTGTTCCTGCACTGATCTTCTCTGTGCTCTCGGCAAAATCCTTTGATCTGCTCAAATATCAAGAGCTCGCCATCGGTGCGGCTATCATTGTCTTAGGCTCCGGCCTGCTGCTATTCCCGGCCTGTAAAATCCTTAAGGTTAGCCCGAAGACGTTTTTACCCCCCATGATGTTTAGCAACAGCGGAAACCTGGGTTTGCCGCTGGCGGTACTTGCCTTTGGTGAGGCAGCGCTTCCAGCAGCCGTGGTGCTCTTTCTCGTTGAAAACTTACTCCACTTTACGGTGGGGCTATATATTCTAGACCCAAAAACTAACCCTATTCATATTCTGCGTATGCCGATGATTATCGCCACCATCACAGGTTTGGTATGGAGTGGTTTTGACTGGACTGTACCGACAGCGGTCGCCACCTTCATCGATATGCTAGGACAGATATCAATACCATTGATGTTGTTTGCATTGGGTGTGCGCATGACCAGCGTTGACTTTTCAAACTGGAAAATAGGACTGTGGGGCACCATCCTATGCCCACTTAGCGGGCTTGTGATCGCATTAGCGTTAAGCCCCTTCCTCAATCTCGATGCCGAACAGCTTGCGTACTTGATACTATTCTCGACGCTGCCGCCTGCGGTATTAAACTATATGGTTTCAGAGCGCTACCAACAGGAACCTCATACCGTTGCTTCCATCGTGCTGCTAGGCAATATGGGCAGCCTCTTGGTTATTCCCGTCACACTCTTCTTTGTGCTGTAACGTATGCGTATTGGTATCGACCTTGGGGGAACAAAAATCGAGTTGATTGCCCTCGATAATAGCGGAGTGGAGCTACTCCGGCAGAGAGTGGCAACACCTCAAGGCGATTACCTCGGCACTGTGGATACAATAGCCAATTTGGTGACGCACGCAGAGCAGCATCTTGGTGCAACCGGCACGGTTGGTATTGGCATCCCTGGCACGATATCTAGAGATTCGGGAATCGTAAAAAATGCCAACTCCACCTGCTTAATCGGCCAACCATTACAACAAGACATAGAACACAGATTAAAACGTGAGGTTCGTTTCGCCAACGATGCCGACTGCTTTACGTTATCGGAAGCCACCGACGGTGCCGGCCGAAATACAGATATTGTCTTTGGCGTAATTCTAGGCACCGGCGTCGGCGGCGGTATTACCGTTTGCAAACAGTTACTCGCGGGGGCTAATCAGATTACCGGTGAGTGGGGACACAACCCTCTACCTTGGCCACAACAGGCTGACCTTCCCTCGCCACCTTGCTACTGCGGGCGCTCAGGATGCATAGAAACTTACCTAAGCGGGCCGGGGTTTAGCAAGCTGATCGGAGGTGAGCTAGATCTTGAGAAGTATTGGCAGCAGCACCATGAATCCGAAGCATGTTACCATTACCTAGACCGCTTAGCGCGATCACTCGCGAGTGTGATTAATATCCTAGATCCGCACACCATCGTATTAGGTGGCGGCCTGTCTAACATCGAGCGGCTTTATTCCGAAGTACCAAAAAGGTGGGGGAAGTATATCTTCTCAGACCGCGTTCATACGCAATTAAAACGAGCAGTCCATGGTGACTCAAGCGGTGTCAGAGGAGCGGCATGGTTATGGCCGCTCCGGCCAGGCAACTAGAAGCTACCCTGTATTTCAGACTCTATTTGCGCCAAGGCATCGTTTGGATCTGCAGCTTGTGTGATTGGACGGCCGATCACCAAATATGTACTGCCCTGCTCTAGCGCTTTACGTGGCGTCATAATACGCTTTTGATCACCAGCATCGCTATCTGCTGGGCGGATACCCGGCGTGACTAAGCTGAACTCAGGCGCTGCCATTTCGCGAAGCATCGGTGCTTCCTGGGCCGAACAAACCACACCATCCAAACCACACTCTTGTGTTAGCATCGCCAAGCGTTTTACGTGTTCTTGAGGCTCGATATTCAAACCAACCTCAGCTAAATCCTGCTGTTCCATGCTGGTCAGCACCGTCACACCAATAAGTAATGAGCGCTGCCCGTTCACTTGCTCTAGCTCTTCACGCGCAGCACACATCATCCGGCGCCCGCCTGACGCGTGTACATTTACCATCCAAACTCCCATTTCGGCAGCCGCACGCACCGCTTTCGCAGTTGTGTTAGGGATATCATGGAATTTTAGATCCAGAAAAACATCAAAGCCTTTCGCGTGTAAGCGCTCAACCATCGCCGGACCAGAACGAGTAAACAGCTCTTTACCTACTTTAACTCGGCACTTAGAGGGATCAAGACGATCAGCCATCTCCAATGCATATTGCTCTGCTGGGTAATCCAACGCCACGATGATTCGCTTATTATCTTTGCTCACACTCAATTCTCTAATCTATCAATAAGTTGGGCTTTAACTACTCGCCTTCCAATCCTTGAACTGGCTTCGTAGAACTCCATTTCCTGCAGGAGGGGCAATGCCAAAGCAACACCTTGCCAGCATATCCGCAATTCTGACACCGGTAACGTGGCTTTGTCATCTCTAATGTGCCAGTTAAACTGCGCAGCGTTCTCAAGCTATCACGCGCACTCTCACCGCCATAACTCAGGTGCAGGTCAATAAGGCGATTGAAGCCCTTAATCGTTGGGTAATGCTTAAGCTCATCTGTTATGTAAGCTCCAGCAGCATATGCGCCGCGGTCTTCCTTGATTAACTCAGCAGTTGCGAGCATCACGGACGCCGACGGGGCAACGCTCATGCAGTGCTCAAAATAGTTCAGCAATTCATCGTTAGTGCCCAATTCGTCATGGCAGCGCCGCATCATTGGAACCGTTTCAGAAACAAATGCAACATCTTGCTTTTCGACGCGCTGCAAGTGCTTAATCGCCAGTTTCCAGTCCTTATGCGTCATCTGCAACTGCGCCAAGAGCAGCGAAGTGCGCACGCAGTTAGGATCAATCGACGCTGCTTTCTCTAGCAAGCGCTGCGCTTCATTCAGGTCATCACTGGTGATCTGGTGAGCCGCTCTCTCACAATAGTAATGCGCCACTTCATGTGCTATCTCAGCGCGCGCCTGAAGCTCCAACAGCGCTGAGGCCTGAGTAGCTTTGAACCACTCTCGCTCTTTCTCATACAGCTTAATGAGCAGACGCAACGTATGGTTCCGAGTTGAAGCAGGGGGGGCTTGACGAACAATATCGCTAAGTAGCGTTTCAGCACGGTCTAATAGACCTATTGCATCATAATCTTTGGCTAGCGCGATTTGTACTTTCAGGGAATCTGAGCGGGAAAGATCTGGCCTTGCTAACAAGCTCTGGTGGACTTTTATCGCCCTTTCGACATCGCCTTTTCGACGGAACAAACGAGCAAGCGCAAGATAGGCGGGTATTGTTTCGCTATTTACTTCAAGAGCACGAATAAAGGCGTCTATTGCTTCATCCGTGCGATCACTCAGCAGGTAATTAAGGCCGACGAAGTACTCATCATGGAGCGGTGCCGGCATGGCTGGTCGTGTCTGTTGAGATCTACTACGGTTGCCAAGCAACCATCCAACAATCAATGCAACAACTACAACTGAAAAGACCAGCCAATCGTCCATCGCTAGGTTGCGTCTTTAAGCGCAGCATTCCTCAGTTGATCAAGTTCACGACTATTCGCCGCAGCACGACGGCGCGCGCCCATCAAGCGAGTTTTGAGCGCAACGATAGCTACGCTACTCAACATAAACCCGAGGAAACCGCCCAAGACAAACGCTGCGATAAGCCAAAGAGACAGGCTCATCTCTGGCAGCGTTATAAACACCAGATCTATTGCAACCTTATCCGTGTTGTGAATCGTGAACATAATGCCAACCATCAAAATAACTACGGACAGCAGCAATACAATCAGTGTTTTTAACCAGCGCATCTTTACCTCCAAATCGCGGCAGTATTTAGTAGCCGTTTTCTAAGCTATCGTTGACCTGCTCGCGTAGATCCTTTCCAGGTTTAAAGTGAGGGACATATTTTGCCGTTAAAGTAACAGAATCGCCAGTTTTTGGGTTTCTTCCGACACGAGGTGCTCGATAGTGTAGCGAAAAGCTACCAAATCCACGGATTTCGATGCGCTCACCGTTGGAGAGCGCCTCCGTCATGTGATCTAACATCGCTTTGACTGCCAACTCAACATCCTTCACAGATAGCTCTGGGTGTCGGTCAATCAGGTGTTCTATGAGTTCTGATTTCGTCATGACTCCGTCTCCGCTAGTCTCTCCAATCGCCTAAGCTGCGAAACCGCAGCTTAGAACTACCTACCTGTATCAAGAATCTTGATTCTTGTTCATTTGTTGCTTGATAAGATCACCGATAGTGGTCGGGCCATCATTATCAACAGCGGCTTCTTGAACAGACTTCAGTGCTTCCCGTTCTTGTTTTTGTTCCATCTGTTTAATAGATAAGACCATTAAGCGGTTTTTACTATCCACAATACTAATCATCGCTTCGACGCTATCGCCAACCGCGAGCTGAGCAGATAAGTCTTCTGTTCGGTCACGAGAGAACTCATTAACACGCAATAGCCCCTCAACACCTTCTGCAAGCGCAATACGCGCTTCCTTACTATCAACCGATGCGACCGTGCCAGTAACAATACTGTGACGTGGGTGGCTGCTCAGGTACTCGGTGAATGGGTCGGTATCAAGCTGCTTGATGCTCAGAGCGATTCGCTCACGCTCGACATCAATCGTTAACACCACAGTCTCAACCTCTTGCCCTTTCTGGAAGTGCTTAACCGCTTCTTCACCAGGTTCATCCCAAGAAAGATCAGATAAATGAACAAGACCGTCAATATTACCCTCAAGACCAACGAATACACCAAAATCAGTAATGGATTTGATCTTACCGGTGAGTCGATCACCCTTCGCATGTTTAGCTGCAAACGCATCCCAAGGGTTCGCCTTACACTGCTTCATACCAAGCGAGATACGACGGCGCTCCGCATCGATGTCCAAGATCATGACATCGACTTGCTGACCCACTTGCACAACTTTCGACGGATGAACATTTTTATTGGTCCAGTCCATTTCAGAAACGTGTACAAGCCCTTCAATGCCATCAGCGATTTGTGCAAAACAACCGTAGTCAGTTAAGTTCGTAACCTTAGCAGGTACTTTGTCACCCGCCTTAAACTTACTAACTGTCTCTTCCCACGGATCCGCCATCAACTGCTTGATACCGAGAGAAACGCGTGTTTTCTCACGGTCATAGCGCAGCACTTTGACATCAATTTCATCACCGACAGTTAACACCTCACTCGGGTGCTTAACCCGCTTCCAAGCGATATCCGTGATATGCAACAGGCCATCGATGCCACCGAGATCGATAAATGCACCATAATCAGTGATGTTTTTAACGATACCTTTGATAACAACGCCTTCATCAAGCGTTTCAAGGAGTTTTTCTCGATCGGCACTGTGCAACTCTTCCAGCACGGCACGGCGGGATACAACAATGTTATTGCGCTTAACATCGAGCTTTACGAGTTTAAACTCTAGCTCTTTCCCTTCAAGGTGAGCGGTGTCACGCAGCGGGCGAATATCTAACAACGAGCCTGGCAAGAACGCATTCACAGCACCTACCGATACCGTAAAACCACCCCGTACTTTACCGGTGATCTGGCCGGTAACGATCTCACCGTTTTCATAAGCGGTTTCCAAAACAGCCCACGCCTCCGCGCGTTTCGCTTTATCACGTGATAGCTGCGTAGACCCAAATCCGTCTTCAACGCTCTCTAGCGCAACACGAACTTCGTCGCCCTCGGCGATGGTTAGCTCGCCATTTTCATCTTCAAACTGCCCACGAGGAATGACGCCTTCTGATTTGAGCCCTGCATTCACAATCACGAAATCATTTTCGATTGCGACGACAATACCAGTGACTATGGATCCAGGAGCCATGTTTAGCTCCTGCAGACTCTCCTCAAAAAGATCAGCAAAACTTTCGCTCATAATCAAACCTTCCTCGTGCGTGCTAGCTAAAGTCTATCGCAGCCCCTTATGTCGAGCTTCTTCAAGAACTGCGTTCAAAACAGCATCAATCGTCATCTGGGTCGAATCCAAGATGATAGCGTCATCGGCGGGCTTCAAGGGCGCTACACTGCGGTTCATATCACGTGCGTCTCGAGCTTTCAAGTCCGCTAATATTACTTCAAGGCTAGCATCGACCCCCTTATTAATCAACTGGTTATACCGTCGATTAGCTCGCTCTTCGACACTCGCATCTAAATAGACTTTTAATGGCGCGGAAGGAAAAACAACAGTTCCCATATCACGGCCATCAGCAACAAGCCCCGGCGCTTCGGCGAACGCTCGCTGACGCTCCAGCAATGCGTCTCGTACGGCTGGAACTGAGGCCACCCGCGATGCATCACTGCCAACCGCTTCAGCACGAATCGCTTGCGTCACCTCTTCACCTTCTAAGATGATCTGCACACCCTCTTCACCTTCTGCTGCCACGAACTGCACATCCAAGTGAGCAGCCAGAACACAGAGTGCTTCTTCGTCTTCAATACCCACGCCATGATGGCTAGCAGCAAGAGCAGTCAAGCGGTAAAGTGCACCGCTATCAAGCAAACGCCAACCAAGCGCCTCTGCCAATAGTCGACAAATGGTTCCCTTACCAGAGCCACTTGGACCATCTACCGTGATGACCGGGACAGAGTTATTACTTTGAGACATCCGTCTCCTCCTTATGAATCTTCAAGCCTGCCTTACTAGCAACCTCGGCAAAATCTGGGAATGAGGTCGCAACATTGGCACACCCCTTAATGACCACATCACCCTCTGCACGAGCAGCAGCAACAGCGAGCGCCATCGCAATACGGTGGTCATCACCGCTGGTAAGCTCAGCGCCGTTCAATAGCGCTTTGCCTCTAATACGAATTTCAGTTGGCTCTACGCTGATTGACGCGCCCATAGATAGTAGCGCTTGCGTAATGACCTCTATCTGGTTGCTCTCCTTATGCTCAAGCTCAGGCACACGCGAAATCACTGTCTCGCCGCTTGCAAGGGCTGCTGCAACACAGATAACCGGAAAATCATCAATGGCATGCAACATTTCACTTGCGTCAACCGATGTCCCGACTAGCTCGGAGGAACGGACATGAATATCAGCCACCGGCTCACCGTCCAAATCATGTTCCTGAGAGAGCGTAATTGCACCACCCATCCGGCACAGCACATCAAGCACAGTTTTGCGGCCAGGGTTGATGCCTACTCGCGTTATCAGCAAGTCAGATTGCTCGGTGATAAGCGCCGCTAGGATAAATAGCGCTGCTGAGGAAAGATCTGCGGGTATCTGCAGGTGCGTCCCGCACAAACGCTGAGCTCCTTCAAAGGTGACCCTCCCATCATGAACCGTCACGTTCGCACCAAACTGGCGCAACATGCGTTCAGTGTGATCACGCGTCAGAGAGGGCTCCGCTATCTCAATCGCATCTTGCGCGTACAGAGCAGCCAACATCAGCGCCGTTTTGATTTGGGAGTTAGCAGCAACTAATGTTCCCTCTTGGCTCTTGATAGGACCGCCTTTAATCAGCAGTGGCGCGTGACCATCTGTTGTTGAAATAGTGGCACCCATACGGCGCAGTGGCTCTACAACTTGTTCCATTGGGCGAGACGAGAGCGAGGCATCTCCCTGTAAAACAGTGTCAAATGGTTGAGCAGCTAGCAGCCCCGCCATCAAACGCATCGCGGTGGCGGAGTTTCCAAGATAGAGCGGCCCCGGCGGTTCGCAGAGGCCATGCAGCCCTACGCCATAAATCTTCACACGCCCTTGATAGGGGCCCTCGATCACGACACCCATATCACGAAAAGACTGCAGCGTGGCGAGACTATCTTCACATTCTAAAAAGCCATCGATGATTGTTTCGCCCTCAGCTAATGCACCGAAAATAATAGCGCGGTGCGAGATCGATTTATCACCTGGCACAACCACTTGGCCATTAATCGCACCACCAGAATGGGCGTGGAAGGTTACGTCAACATTGTTATGTTTTTGTGAATAAGCAGTGCCAGCCAGCATTTTCGTGAAATGCTCACGAGCCGCTTTGGCGCGGGTAAAAATACCCAGCATCTGTTGACCATCATTCTCGACAATCGCTTGGCGCAACGTGCTTAGACCAGCAGTAAACTTATCGATTTGAGCAAGCAACTCTGCTTGGTTGGCGTCGCAGACATCTCGCCACATCGTCGGATCAGATGCCGCGATACGGGTAAAGTCTCGAAAACCACCCGCCGCATAGCGAAAAATTTCCAGATTGTCTTGCTCTTTCGCCAACGTATCCACCAACGAAAACGCTAACACATGAGGAAGATGGCTTGTGGCTGCCAAAACTTCATCATGGCGATGGATATCCATCTGAATCAGCTCGGCGCCGGTCACTTGCCACATACGGGAGACCAACTGTTGCGCCTCTTTCGAGGTGTCGTCCAATGGCGCAACAATGACTTTGTGCTTTTTAAACAGATCAGCGTCAGCCGCAGCAACACCGCTTTTCTCGGAGCCGGCTATGGGGTGCCCTGGTACAAACCACTCCGGTACACGACCAAAAACCGCTTCCGCCGCTTCAATAACATTGCGCTTTGTACTGCCTACATCTGTTAGGACAACCTCAGCTTTTAGATAAGGTTGAATCGCCCTGAGCACCGCTTCGGTGGCCTTTACCGGCACAGCCAGCACGATCAAGTCTGACTTAGCGACAGCTGCCGCTAAATCAAAGCCTGCTTCATCAATAACGCCAAGGCTCACGCCTTTTGTCAGCTCATCTTCATTTCGATCAGAGCCAATAACACTATGCGCAAAGCCACGTTGCTTTAACGCTTTAGCCAACGAGCCACCGATCATACCTAGACCGATAACTAATAGGTTATCTACTAACGGAGTCACGACCTCTCTCCTCGCTCACCACAGATGCTAAAAGACGACATCAAGTTTCTCTTTACAGCACAGCCTGTGGATACGAACCCAGAAGTTTTAACTCGACAGAACCGGCTTCAAGCTCCTTTAACACCTCTTGCACACCGGGCTCCTCGGCATGGCCTTCAAAGTCGATGTAAAACATATAACTCCACCCTGTGCCATTGCCCGGACGGGTTTCGATACGTGTGAGACTGATACCATGGCGATGAAACGGTTCTAGTAACGAGTAAAGCGCGCCAGGTTTATCGTGGGCACATAACAAGATCGACGTTTTATCATTGCCGCTCACGCCCACATCCTGATTACCTAAAATCAAAAACCGAGTTGTGTTGTCAGGGAGGTCTTCGATATTGCGCGCCAGAGCTTCCAACTTGTACAAATCGGCAGCAATGTCACCAGCAATCGCCGCAGACCCCTGCTCACCAGCGGCGATACGAGCGCCTTCAGCGTTAGAGTTAACGGTAATCTTGGCAGCCTGCGGGTAGTGTTGCTCAAGCCAGTTACTGCACTGAGCAAACGACTCTTGATGAGCATAAATCGTTTTAATATCGCTGCTTTCGGTACCCGCTTGCGCCAGTAGCTGATGATGAATCGGCAGCTCTAGTTCACCACAGATCTGCAAGTTAAAACGCTTAAACAGGTCGAGAGTATGGGTCGCCATACCTTCGGTGGAGTTCTCGATCGGTACCACGCCATAGTGTGCAGCACCGGCCTCAACTTCACGAAAGACTTGATCCAAGGAGGTTAACGGCGCACTAACGGCAGAACCACCGAAGTGCTTCAACGCCGCTTGATGCGTGAACGTCCCTTCAGGGCCTAAAAACGCCACGCGCATCGGCTGCTCTAACGCTAGACAGACCGACATAATTTCACGGAAAAGCCGCGCTACCTCTTTGTCGGGCAGCGGCCCTTCGTTCCGTTCCATCACGCGTCTTAATACTTGCGCTTCGCGCTCAGGACGATAAAAAACAGCATCCTCTTCACCCTGAAATTCTTGCTTTACTTCAGCCACACCTTGGGCACAACGCGCGCGCTGGTTAAGCAACTGATGAATCTGCTTATCAATACTATCGATCTGCTGGCGCAGCTCACCCAACGCCTCTTCCTGTTTGGTCGTCATACTTGCTCCTAGCCGTGGCGGCGCTCAAACTCTGCCATGAACTGAACCAATGCATCCACTGCTGCTTCTGGTACCGCGTTATAGATGCTGGCACGCATCCCACCCACGGAGCGATGTCCTTCCAAGTTCAGCAAACCTGCAGCCTTTGACTCCTCTAAAAAGACACTATCAAGCGCAGCATCCGCGAGTGTAAACGGCACATTCATACGAGAACGGTTGCGGAGCGCAACAGGGTTGGCATAAAAATCACTACTATCGATCGCAGCATAGAGCTTGCTGGCTTTACGCGCGTTGGTTTGCGCCATCGCTTCTACGCCACCTTGCTGTTTCAACCATTGGAAAACCAACCCCGCCAAGTACCAGCCAAAGGTGGGAGGCGTATTGTTCATTGAGTCAGCTTTCGCATGGACTGCATAGTTCATCATGGTTGGCGTCATGGCTTGTGCTTTACCAAGCAGATCATCACGAATGATTACGACAGTTAACCCAGCAGGACCGATATTCTTCTGCGCACCGGCATAGATCACACCAAACTTAGAGACATCAAGCGCGCTGGAGAGAATATTAGAGGACATATCCACCACCAACGGGACATCACCCGTTTGCGGAATGTAATCAAACTCCACGCCACCAATGGTTTCATTCGAGGTGTAGTGAACATAAGCTGCATTGGGGTCTAGCTGCAGTTGCGCCTGCTCAGGGGCACAGAAGAAGCGCTCAGATTCTGTTGTCGCGGCGATATTCACTTGGCAGTAGCGCTGCGCTTCAGCGATAGCTTTCTTAGACCACACGCCGGTATTGATGTAATCCGCACTATTGCGATCACCCAATAAGTTCAGCGGCAGGAGTGAGAACTGGCTTGTAGCACCACCTTGAAGGAATAGAACTTTATAGTTATCCGGGATCGAGAGTAGGTCACGCAGATCTTGCTCAGCTTGCGAGGCAACCGAGACGAACTCATCACTTCGGTGACTCATCTCCATAATAGATAAGCCGTTGCCATGCCAGTCCAATAGTTCCTCTTGCGCTTGCGCAAGAACGGCTTCAGGTAGTGCGGCAGGCCCTGCACTGAAGTTAAATTTACGTGCCATATCTCAATCTCTTAACGTTATCTATACCTAAAACATAAAGTGCGGCCTGAGCCGCACTTTACATGACTTAATTGTCAGCTTGCGGTGCGTCTTCTTGCACCTCATCAGCATCCGTCAACGCCTCATCCTCGGGCTCTTCTGGCTCCTCAATCCGCGCTAACCCCACCAAGTTTTCATCATCCGCAACGCGAATCAGACGAACACCTTGAGTGTTGCGGCCCAGCACTGAGATTTCAGAAGTACGCGTACGCACCATGGTGCCCTGGTCGCTGATCAGCATCATATCGTCGCCATCAAAGACCTGTACAGCACCGGCCAATTGGCCATTGCGCTCTGTGCACTGCATACCAATAACACCTTGGTTACCGCGGCCTTTACACGGGAAGTCTTCCACAAGGGTTTGTTTACCATAGCCGCGTTCAGATGCAGTCAACACACGACCGCCCTCTTTGGGAATGATTAGCGAGATAACACGCGCATCATCTTTCATCTTAACGCCGCGGACACCGCGTGCTGTTCGACCCATGGCACGTACTTCACCTTCATGGAAGCGCGCTGCTTTACCTGTACTTGTTACCAGCAGAATATCGTCATCACCTTCGGTGATCGCAGCTCCGATAAGAGCATCGTTCTCAAGCAAGTCAACAGCGATCAAGCCGCTTGTGCGAGGGCGGGAGAAGTTAGCTAGCGATGTCTTCTTAACAACACCGCTGGAGGTTGCCATAAATACATAGCGGTCTTCGCTGTACTCTTTCACCGGTAGAATCGTAGAGATACGTTCACCTTCTTCTAACGGCAAGATATTAACGATAGGGCGACCACGAGCCGTACGGCTAGCGACAGGAATTTCGTACACTTTTAACCAGTAAACTTTGCCACGGTTGCTGAAGCACAGAATGGTGTCATGAGTGCTGGCAATTAACAGATGCTCGACGAAGTCTTCATCTTTAACTGCAGTCGCTGATTTACCTTTTCCGCCTCGGCGCTGGGCTTGGTAGTCCGTTAACGGTTGCGTTTTCGCATAGCCACCATGAGATATAGTGACAACCATATCCTCTTCAGTGATGAGGTCAGCAACCGTTAAATCACGCTTAGACGCAATAATCTCTGTACGGCGGTCATCACCATACTCGGCTTGAATCGCCACTAGCTCTTCACGGATTACTTCCATCAAGCGCTCGTATGAGCCCAAAATTTCTAATAGCTCAGCGATACGATCCAGCAGTTCCTGATACTCAGCAATGAGTTTCTCGTGCTCAAGACCTGTTAGGCGATGTAAACGCAGATCCAAAATCGCTTGTGCTTGCACGGGAGACAAGTGGTACTTGCCATCAACTAGACCAAAATGATCCTCTAGACCGTCAGGTCGACAAGCACCTTCGCCTGCACGCTCCAACATACCGGTCACAGAACCCGGAGCCCACGCCATTTCCACCAGACGCTCTTTGGCTTCAGCCGGTGTCGGAGACTGCTTGATCAGTTCAATGACTTCATCAATATTCGCCAGCGCGATAGCAAGGCCTTCAAGCACATGGCCGCGCTCACGAGCTTTGCGCAGCAGATAAACCGTACGGCGTGTGACGACTTCACGGCGATGGCGAATAAAGTTTTCAAGCAGTTCTTTTAGGTTCAGGATTTTTGGTTGACCATCGACAAGCGCAACCACGTTGATCCCGAACACACCTTCCATCTGTGTTTGCGCGAACAAGTTATTGGCAACCACATCAGGCATCTCACCGCGACGCAGCTCAATAACGATACGCATACCATCTTTGTCAGACTCATCGCGAAGTTCGGTGATGCCCTCTAGCTTTTTCTCTTTGACCAGCTCAGCGATCTTCTCAATCAAGCGCGCTTTGTTCAGCTGATAAGGGATCTCGGTGACAACGATCGACGCTTTACCGCGCTCGTCCTCTTCGATGTGGTGACGCGAGCGAATATAGATACGTCCACGCCCGGTACGATAGGCCTGCAAGATCCCAGCACGGCCATTGATAATGGCACCTGTTGGGAAGTCAGGGCCTGGAATGTGTTCCATCAAGCCATCAATATCCATCGCGGGATCATCGATTAACGCTAAACAGCCGTTGATCACTTCACGCAGGTTATGTGGCGGAATATTGGTCGCCATCCCTACCGCAATACCAGATGAGCCATTGACCAAAAGGTTGGGCACACGTGTTGGTAAAACGTCAGGAATCTGCTCTGTGCCATCATAGTTTGGCACGTAGTCGACAGTCTCTTTATCTAAATCGGAGAGCAGCTCATGAGAGATTTTCTCCATGCGAATTTCGGTGTAACGCATCGCAGCCGCTGAGTCGCCATCAACGGAGCCGAAGTTACCTTGACCATCCACCAGCGTGTAACGCATGGAGAAGTCCTGTGCCATTCGCACAATAGTGTCATAGACCGCACTGTCACCGTGGGGGTGGTATTTACCTATTACATCACCGACGACACGCGCCGACTTTTTGTAAGGCTTGTTCCAGTCGTTCCCGAGTTCATTCATCGCAAATAACACGCGACGATGCACGGGTTTCAAACCATCTCGAACGTCAGGCAAGGCACGCCCGACAATGACACTCATTGCATAATCGAGATAAGACTGTTTCATCTCATCTTCGATATTTACCGGTAGAATCTCTTTGGCTAAATCACCCATAGGTATCAGCTTTCCTTGGTTGGTCTATCTATCCGGCCGCCGGATAAACAGAGGCCATTTTTAACCGCGAGATTGTACCATAAAATTACACTATCGACATATCTGACGCCGCGATACTGCAACAAAATCAACTTACTAAAACCGCACTTACCTATTTCAACTTCTAACTGAAATAACGCTAACTGCTAATTCTTTTCTGCCCTCACTAAAGCGTCGATGTTAGAATGGGCGCAAGAGTAACCAAGAATTTAGTGATAAGTATGCAAGCACCTAACGTAGACGCTGCCGAGATTGCCAAGTTTGAAGAATTAGCCAGCCGGTGGTGGGACCGCAATAGCGAATTTAAACCCCTGCACGATATTAACCCTCTTCGCGTTGGCTACATCGACCGCTTCGCAGCACTAGCAGGCAAGTGCACCATTGACGTCGGCTGTGGCGGCGGCATTCTAGCGGAGTCCATGGCCCAACGCGGCGCGGATGTCACCGGCATTGATATGGGCGCAGCGCCATTAAAAGTAGCGAAATTGCACGGCCTGGAAAGCGGTGTTTCGGTAAACTACCAGCAAACAACCGCTGAAGAGATGGCAGAGCAGCATCCGGAAGCCTTTGATGTGGTTACTTGCATGGAAATGCTCGAACACGTACCCGATCCATCCTCAATTGTTGCCGCTTGCGCAGCCATGCTCAAACCCGGCGGCACTGCATTTTTCTCAACCTTAAACCGCAACCCCAAAAGCTACCTATTTGCCATTCTGGGTGCAGAGCGCTTGCTCAAGCTGGTGCCACAGGGAACTCACGACTTCAACAAGTTCATTCAACCCGCTGAGCTGGCCGGTTGGATTCGCGCTAGCGGGCTTGAGATTGATGATATCACCGGGATGACCTACAACCCGCTCACGCAGCAGTACCGCCTTGCGCCAGATGACGTCGACGTGAACTATATGATTGCCGTTCATAAGCCAGAGTAATTTAGGATGAAAACCCTTGGCGCAGCGCTGTTTGATTTAGATGGAACTCTGCTCGATTCAGCACAAGACTTTCTTTTTATTTTAAATACCATGCGTGCTGAACGACAGATGCCACCTATCAGCTACCACGAGCTGAAACCCACAGTGTCTGAAGGCGCTGCAGCGATGGTGGCGCACACTTTCCCGCAACTAAGTGACACTGCACCATTAAAAGCAGAGTTTTTAGAGCGCTACCACCAAGCACCTGCTGCAAAGAGCGAGCTTTATCAGGGTGTTGAAGCCATGCTGGGGCACTTTGAAGAGCAAGGCACACCTTGGGGCATTATCACGAATAAGCCGCGCCACTTCACGCAACCCATACTAGCGCACTTTAATCTGCTCGAGCGCTGCGATTGCCTCGTTTGCCCTGAAGATGTTACCCACAGCAAACCGGAACCCGACGCTTTATTACTGGCCGCCGACATCCTCAGTACAGAGCCAGATACATGCATCTATGTCGGCGACCACCAACGAGATATTACTGCAGGCAATAGGGCTGGTATGTTCACGATAGCCGCATTGTGGGGCTATATAGGTGAAGCCGATGACACCACCCAATGGCAAGCAGATATAACAGCCGGTCGTATCCAAGACATATTACCTGCACTTGAGAACCACTTTTCCATAGCGGCACTTTAAGAGGACAAGCCATGTTTGAATATCAAGCTCCCGACAACCTGCTGCAAGACAAAATTATTTTAGTAACGGGTGCTGGCGATGGCATTGGCCGTGCTGCAGCACTCACCTACGCCGCTTATGGCGCTACGGTCATTTTGGTGGGCAAAACTACCGAGAAGCTAGAAGCCGTTTACGATGAGATAGAAGCATCTGGCGCGCCGCAACCCGCTATCGTGCCTTTAAACCTCGAGACAGCCACTGAGCACGACTATATCGACCTCACTAATATTTTAGAGCAAGAGTTTGGTCGTATTGATGGCATTTTGCACAATGCAAGCGTACTCGGGATGCGCACATCGCTCGAGAATTATGACCCAATTACTTGGAACCAAGTCATGCAGGTCAACGTAAATGCACCCTTTATTTTGACACAGAACCTACTTCCGTTGCTGCACCGCTCAGAGCGCGCATCGATTATCTTCACTTCATCTGGCGTGGGCAGAACTGGTCGCGCCTACTGGGGCGCGTATAGCGTATCGAAATTTGCGACCGAAGGGATGATGCAAGTACTTGCCGATGAGCTTGAGAACACATCGAATATTCGAGCCAACTGCATTAATCCAGGCGCCACACGCACACAAATGCGCGCTTACGCCTACCCAGCGGAAAACCCGGAGACCGTTGCAGCACCTGCTGACATCATGTCGGTTTATCTCTATCTGATGGGCGATGAAAGCGCAGAGATCAATGGCAAATCCCTTGATGCACAGAGCAAACGATAACCAATCACAAAACAACCAGACATAAAAAAGCGCGGTTTAAACCGCGCTTTTTTTATTCACTACGATGCTTTGGCCCAACAGATTGCCTTATTTTTTGGTTCTTCTGTCTGCGCTCATACTTAGCTTTTTCAGCAGGTTTCATACGAACAGGCTTTTTCTTATCCAGCCCCATCATATTCGACAGCTCTTTAATCTCTTTATTGGTGAGCTCTTTCCACGTTCCGATCTTTACGTCGCTCGGCAAAAACAACGAACCATAACGAACGCGCTTAAGACGGCTTACCTGCAAGCCCTGAGACTCCCAAAGACGACGCACTTCTCGATTGCGCCCTTCCATGACAACACAGTGGTACCACTTGTTCGCACCTTCGCCATCGAAAAACTGCACATCCGTGAAGCGTGCCATACCATCTTCCAGTAACACACCTTCAGTCAGGGTTTGTAACGTTTGATCCGTCACATCTCCCAACACACGCACAGCATACTCTCGATCGATATTTGCAGACGGATGCATCATACGATTCGCAAGCTCACCATCCGTCGTAAAAACAAGCAAACCACTGGTGTTGATATCCAAACGACCAATAGCGATCCAACGGCCTTGACGCAGCGGCGGTAGATGGTCGTAGACGGTTGGCCGCCCCTCAGGGTCATGACGCGTAGAAACCTCACCTAGCGGCTTGTTATAAATCAATACGCGACGCGGACTTTCCGCTTCAGATATAAGCTCGACAGCCTTTCCGTCGACTGTCACCTGATCTCGCTTGGAAACACGATCACCGAGTGTCGCACGGGCACCATTAATGGTAATTCTGCCCGCTTCTATCCAGCGCTCCATCTCACGACGTGAGCCATAACCAGAGCGCGCCAATACTTTTTGTAACTTTTCATCAGACATTTGACGCTTCCTAAAAACAAAAAGGCCCCTCAGCAAAACAACCGAGAGGCCTTTCACATAATCAACAAACCGCTATTTTATCCGACATGCGTCCTTATCAACACCATGCTTATCAAAATAACGCTGGAAAGCTAGCGGAGTGCGACCTCGGCCAGACCACTCGTGCACATTACCTTCCTCATCTTCAATACGATATTTAGCTTCAACCTTCTTTTTCGGCGTTTCAGCCACTAAATCGCGAAGATCATCAAAACTCAGACCGGCTTCCTGCATTGTACGACGAATCGCATCGATCTTTTCGTTTTTCTCTTGTTCAACTCGCTGCTTTTCCTCTTCGACGGCAATTTTCTCGCCGTGAATTTCATTTAAATCAGCGATGACTTTTTCAACATCCGCTATTGATAAATCCTGACACTGCTTACGCAGTGAATTTTTGCGCATTAAAACTTTTAAGAATTCAGTCATTAGTGAGCCCAACGATTTATCTAAATTAAAGTAACTGCATTATCGCTAAAAAAACTCAAGATTCAAGTTTGTTACCATAAATTAATAAGGAAACCATATCCGTTATTCAAATGGGGTTATATCTCCAGCACCTTTTCGAATAACCTCGGGCTGATCTTCAACAAAATTAATAACGCTTGTTGCTTCAAGCCCGCAATACCCTCCATCAATCACAAGATCTACCTCATGCTGCAAAAGGTCTCTTATTTCATAAGGGTCTGTTAGAGGGTCTACGTCGCCCGGCAGAATAAGAGAGGTACTCATAATAGGCTCCCTTAACTCCGCCAATAGCTCTTGAACAACCGCATTGTCGGGAATTCTAATACCGATAGTTCGGCGTTTTGGGTGCAGCAAACGACGCGGGACTTCGCTAGTGGCTTTTAAAATAAACGTATAAGCGCCCGGCGTGTGGGCTTTAATCGCACGGTACTGCTGATTATCCACTTTCGCGTAGGTAGATATTTCACTCAGATCGCGACATACCAGCGTAAAATTATGTTTATCATCAAGTTTACGGATACGCTTAATACGATCTAACGCCGCTTTATCACCAACATGACAGCCCAGCGCATAAGCGCAGTCAGTCGGGTAAACCACCACACCGCCTTTATTAATAATATCCACAGCCTGCTTGATTAGCCGCTTCTGTGGATTATCCGGATGTATTTGAAAAAACTGACTCACAAAATCACCTAAGTGTTAATTAAACCGTTTTCGATAGTGGGCATATCATCTGGTATTACCGGAAAAGAACCTACCACACTCCACTGGTTTGCCGGTGTATGGAAATCACTGCCAGCCGACACCAACAGGTCATATTTATCGACTAAAAAACCTAATGAACGCTGCTGATCAATTGTCACACCGGGGTATGAAATTTCGATCGCATCCCCCCCAAGCTCAGCAAAAGCAGCAACTAAGGCTCTCACCTTGGTCAGCGTTAGGCGGTATTTGGTAGGGTGCGCTAACACAGCAACACCACCGGTTGCTTGGATAAGTGTTATCACAGTTTCTAACGAAGGCCACTCGACTTTTACATCGCCAACCTTCCCTACCCCTAAATAGCGCTTGAACGCCTGTCCCGCGTCGCTAACCACACCTCGATCAACAAGCACTTGTGCAAAGTGAGGCCGCCCTACTTGGCCACCAGACAATGCCATCGCTTCAGCAAGCAGCCCTGTTAAACCTGTGGCTTTCTCCAGCTTTACAGCAATCCGCTCTGCACGCTCTTCTCGCAGCCGAACCAATAGCTCAACATGCGCCGATATCATTGGGTGGTGAGCATCAAACCCAAGCCCCACAACATGGACCACTTGCTTGATATGAAGACAAGTCCACTCAACACCAGCGATTAGCTCAACCCCCTCAGGAAGTTCAGAAGAGGCTAACGTGAGGTAGCCATCAACCGTATCGTGATCAGTCAGGGCCAAGCGTTGCACACCTGCCTCCATAGCAACCTCTAGCAGCGCATGGGGCGCTAGCGCCCCATCTGAGGCAGTCGTATGGGTATGGTAGTCAAACGTATGAAAACTCATTATCTCTCTGCGGTTTATCCGCTAATGTTTGGGCGATATACTAGCCGTTTTGGGCTTGGTTATACGATTATGAAGCTACTTCTCGACTTTCTCCCTATTCTAATCTTTTTTGGCGTTTATAAATACACAGGGGATATTATTATCGCGACGGCTGTGCTGATCCCAGCGACGCTAGCGCAAATGCTTTACACATGGCTGAAAGAGCATCGCATAGAAAAGATGCAGTTAGTCACGCTTATTCTGGTGGTGGTTATGGGGGGAGCCACGGTTCTCTTCCAAGATAAGACCTTTATTCAGTGGAAGCCTACCGTCGTGAATTGGCTGTTTGCTGCGGCTTTTCTTGGTAGCCAGTTTATTGGTCAAAAAACGATTGTTGAGCGCATTATGGGAGCTAATATCGAGCTTCCGAAAAATGTATGGTCCACCTTAAATATCTCTTGGGTTATTTTTTTCCTGTTTATGGGCGCCATCAACTTGTTCGTCGCCTACAATTTCTCTGAAGATATTTGGGTCGATTTCAAACTGTTCGGCATGCTCGGCCTAACTATTCTTTTCATTATCATCCAAGGTTTGTATATGTCTAAACACATGCCAAACCAAGATCAGGAGCAGTAGCTATGTTTTATGCCATCATCGCCGAGGACAAGCCTGGAACCTTACAGCAGCGCATGGACGCACGCCCAGCTCATTTAGCTCGACTCACAGAGTTAAAAGACGCCGGTAGACTGCTCATTGCAGGCCCACACCCTGCGATCGATACCGAAGATCCAGGTGAGGCAGGCTTTACAGGTAGTTTGGTCGTGGCTGAGTTCGACTCACTCAGCGATGCGCAAGCATGGGCTGACCTCGACCCTTACATTCAAGCGGGTGTTTATGCCAAAGTCACCGTTAAGCCGTATAAAAAAGTACTACCATAAATATAGTAAGCTAGAATTGCCTATAAAAGTCTTGGAGAACGGTTCCATACTTGATGGACTCCAAGTAAAATGATAGGAACTTAATAAAAGTGAATTACCCATTAAAGGTCCAGTAAAAGGGCTAGTGGGGATGATTCATAAAGTTAATTAGAATGCACAACCCACAACTCACAAGGACACTGATATGAAAAAGCTCGCTATGGCCGCAGGTTTAGCTCTAACGATGGGTATGTCAGCCACAGCAATGGCTCACCCAACTAACAGCGGTTACGTCACTGACTCAGGAGATTCAGTATGGCGTACAGGTTTTGGTGGTTGCTGGCACACAGGCTTCTGGTCACAAGAAGACGCAACAGTTGAAGGTTGCGATGGCTACAAAAAAATGGCTCCGAAGGCTGCTGAGCCAGCGCCTGTAGCACCAGCGAAAGCACCAGAAATGATGGATGTAAGCAAGAAATTTGCTGTATTCTTCGATTTCGACAGCGCAGTGGTAGACAGCGTTTCTAATATCGTAGATTACGTAAACGGCCTGCAAAAAGTTAATACAATCCGCCTAGTAGGTCACGCTGACCCAATCGGCTCAAGCGCATACAACGATGCACTTTCTAAGCGCCGTGCTGAAAACGTAGCAGCAGCGCTTCGCTCTGCAGGTGTTGGCGCATCAATGAACGTTGATTACATGGGTGAAACAGCTCCAATCGCTCAATGTTCTGGCCGTGGTGCAGAACTGATTCGCTGCTTGCGTGCTGATCGTCGTGTAGACGTTCACGTTGCAGGTAAGAAGTAAGAGATCACAATCTCACACGAAGGCTGACATTACGTCGGCCTTTTTTATTTTCAGTCTATATAAGGCTATATGAGGAGTTTAAAGTGAATCTTGTCCGCCTCCTTCTAACACTTGCTCTCACCTTATCCACACACCTTTACGCAGCACCTTATGAGCCACAACAAGTGGTCTATCACATAAACTACGGCGATCAAGGGCGTATCAGTGAAGCCATGAACAATATGGCCAATCATATTCAAGCGCTCGGTGAAGCCAACGTTGATATCAAAGCCGTTATCCATGGTAAAGCCATCGAATACTTCATAGATGCCAATAGCGATCAAGCCAAGCAGATTACGCTAGACTCACTCAGGCTAAGCGATGTTCAGTTTATTATCTGCGGGAACACACTAGATGGTTATAAAATCACTCACTCCGACCTTTATGAGGTGGAGGAAGAGGATGTCGTAAAAGCAGGCCTTCCAGAGATAGTGCACCTACAACAACAGGGCTATATATACGTGCGCCCCTAGGCTCGAAAGATGTTCTTCAAGGATCTACCCACAATAAGCGCAAAAGATCTCATAGCCAAGCTGACTTCGGATGAACCAACTCCACCTATCGTGTTGGATGCGAGAACCCGCCTAGAATGGAATCTGAGCCATATTCCCAATGCAGTACTGGCGGGACACTGGCATGAAGCATCATTGCAGCCAAATCAACTAGTCGTCTGCGTGTGTTTGAGCGCGCATCGTAGCAAGCACCTTACAGACCGCCTTATCAAACAAGGGATTAATGCAGTCGAATTACAAGGCGGCATGCTCGCTTGGTGGAAGGCGGGGCTACCCACTGAAAAAGCCTAATATCACTATTGTTGAGAAAGGTTGATACACCCATCACCAAACTTGACCTGTGGCGCCCGCAACGACAACGCACGGCTTCCACGCCAGCTTAATAATCTCAGGCCAGGTGCATCCACGCCCTTTTCAAATCCGGCATCCATGACTTCAACAGCATATTCGTAGCGCTGATCTAGAGAAGCGGCGCCCATCACTACACCAATAAGTCTATCTCCACCCCGAACAGCTGAAGCCACAAGATTATATCCAGAACTACAAGTGTAACCTGTTTTCATGCCATCAGCGCCGTCATAGCTAAAAACAAAACGGTTATGAGAGGTGTATGACTGCCCCTCATAATAAAAACTGGGAGAGGATAAGTAGTGGTAGTAATCGGGATAGCGCACCAATAACTGACGCGCCAAAATCGCCATATCGCGAGCGCTCGTTAACTGCGCCTTGTCAGGCCAACCATGTGGATTCACAAAAAATGTTTCATCCATCTGCATAGCTTTAGCTTGAGCATTCATCCGACCAACAAACTGCTTTTCTGAGCCTGCAACAAACTCCGCCAGCGCAACAGAAACATCGTTAGCGGAAATGGTCGAAACCGCTTTAATGGCCTGCTCAACTGTCAATGTATCGCCAATAGAAACACCAAGCTTTTTCGGAGGCTGATTTGCAGCATTACCACTGACTCGCATTTTATCGGATAGGCGAATATCGCCACGCTCAAGCGATTGAAAGGTGACATACAGCGTCATCAGTTTCGTAAGAGAGGCAGGATACCAAGGCACGTCAGCCTTTACTTCAGACAGTACCGCTCCTGAGTCGGCATCGATAACGATACTCGACATTTCACCCACACTATCGGCTGCAACACGAAGCGAAACGAATAGCAGTAATGCTAGCCAGACACTCTTTACTACCAAGTTACACAACCATGTCATCGAGAGCGTCTAGAGATACGAAACCACGTAATAGATCCGAGAGGTGACGTAGCTTTTCAATAAACATTGCTGGATCGATAAGATATAACGAGATAACGAACACCAGCACCACAGCACATGCAGAAAAGAACATGAGCCCGATATCACTTTTCGCATAGCTACTATCATTAACCGAGCGGCTTTCATCTCCGTAGCGATCAACGTAATCCCTTACTGGAGCGGCCGAGCTCACTTCGTCAGCAGGTGCTGCTTGTTGCTGTTGCTGTTGCTGTTGCTGTTGCTGTTGCTGTTGCTGTTGCTGTTGCTGTTGCTGTTGCTGTTGCTGTTGCTGTTGCTGTTGCTGTTGCTGTTGCTGTTGCTGTTGCTGTTGCTGCTGAGCATGGCTCTGATCAACACCCGCATCAACCGCTTGGTTCGCTTTCGATAGCGCAGCACTGTCTACAAATACGTCTTGAACCGCAAACTCACCCTCAATTTCAAGGCCTGGCGGTAGCAACTGCTCTTCTATCAACTCAGAGATCACCAACTCTGCATGCTTAACACCGATACGTGATAACTCTTCAATACTGCCAAATAGAAACAAGCGGCTGCAGATCAAGTTAATTCGTCGCGGGATGCCTTGACTCCACTTAAAAATGATCGGAAAGATCGCTTCACTTAGCAGCGGCTTTCCTCGCCAACCGACAACATTCAAACGGTGTAAGATATATGCTTTCGTCTCCTTCTCTTGCAAAGGCTTTAGGAAGCAACTAGCCACCAAACGCTGCTGAACTTGCTCCATCTCTGGCTGATGCATCAGCTCTTGCAAGCCCTCCTGACCTAGCAAGAAAATCTGCAAGAGGGGGACACTCTCTTGTTGCAGGTTTGTTAGCAGCCGAAGTTCTTCTAAGCCTTGAGCAGATAGCCCCTGCGCTTCATCAATAATCAGGAGCGCTCGACCACCAACAGAGTGGTTTTCATTGAGCATATCGGATAAACGCTGCAACAATGCTGCCTTGCTTGGCGCTTCATCACGCAGACCAAAGGAGTAACAAACCATGCGGATAAGGTCATCAGCTTCCATTTGCGTTGTCACTAACATCGCCACTTTTACTGTTGGGGCCGAAGCAAGACTGTGTACTAGGTCGTTAACCAAAGTAGTCTTTCCGGTTCCTGGCTGCCCGGAAATCATCACAAAGCCCTCCGCGCGCTCATATGCATACTGCATATAAGCTTGCGCCCGAGAAAAGCTTTTATGACCAAAACAAAAGCGATGATCAGAGCTTAAACGGAACGGCTCTTCTGTGAATCCATAATAAGCGTCATACATAAATGCAGTACCTAAAAACCTCTACCAGGAAAACACATCCACTTTCAAAGCGGGCGCTCCGAGTACACTAACCAATAATCGAACGTAACGAGCGCTGAAGTATACGTATAAAATTAGAACACTAGCTGACTTGCCGTTTGAAATATGCTGCAAACAACCATATTCAGTCTAGCAAAGTTTGAACAACCCTTGCCGAGATGTAAACAGCCACAATTGGCTAGGCTTCGTCTTTGGCAAGAAACGCTTTATAGAAAAGGTGCTGAAAAAGAAGCCTCTTAGGCATCCTCAAATAATGCCCTCGCACAAACAGCAGTCGCTCCGCTAGCGCATACCCTGATTCCAATGCACTAGGGTGAGGCGGTACGATGACCTTAGTGAATAAGCGATGTAACCATCTACGCCGCATCCCCCCTATCGATAGAGCGGCAGAAAAACGCTCTATCACTCCCTTAGGAACAGGTGTAAGAAACTCGGCTTGAGCATGATAAATCGCAAAGTAAACAGGCTCTAACAGATCATGAAGCTGCGCGCGATTAAAGAGTTCGTTCCAGTCTTCAACCTCAACAAGAAGTCGCAGAAGACCATCAATATCAACCAAGTCACGATAGGCGTGATTATACTCACTGTCTGTAAATAAGTGCGTAGCGGCATGCAGTACCTGATCGTAGCGCGACAGCAAACGATACCCACCGTTACCCTGCCTAGCACTGGAGAAAAGCTCCTCCGCACACGGCATATAGCGTGCGGTTAACGGTAAAATAGTATGATGAATATCGAGGACTGTTTGCCGTTTTACATGCACGACAGGAGGGATCTCATGCATCCACTCTCTATAGTATCGTTGGTCGTAATCATTGTGATGTGTGCCTTGCCAGCCGTGCCACTTGAGCAACTCCTCAACGCGCTCGATATCGCATTTTGGCACTAGCAGGTCGATATCGGAAAACGTTCTGCCCAGCGCAAAGCTCTCCTCCTCTACGACATAAGCCGCCCCCTTGAGCAGAACTGGGACGACCTCCTCTTTTTCAAGAGCCGCGCATAAATGTTCCACTTCCCACTGAGCATCTCTACGATACTTTTCAAAAATACGCCACGACGAGAATAAATGCTTCTGCACAGAGACATCGATTAACTGAAACTCGCCGCGCTCACGAAGCCTGCTGTACAGAATACCCAATACCTGCGCGCTTCGTGCTTGCTCAACCACTTCAGTCCACTGCTCCGGAAGAACATCAGCGGCATTGAGCTGACCGACAAGAAGCTGCGATAAACGAAGAGGGGACCTCATAACGACTCACCACCCCATATCTGGCTGACCAGCTCTATCGCATCATCCAAATCTCCGAACGAGAGATCAAATGCTTCAGAGTGGTTCAACACGTAACTAGCGCACTCAAAGCCTCGTTCGCCCAACAAGTAGTAATTGAACGCATTCTCTACAATCGTCATGTACGCACTCGACTTTGCTCTTGAGGATAAAGAAGGAGCAGCGCCACTACGGAATTTTGGAAAAATAAATGCCGCTACTGTCGCCGAGTCATTTGTTCGCACAACGCTAGCATCAGGCGGACACAAGTGTGAGACAGTTCCTTTGACCGTATCGGTACAACTTTTACCGAAGCGAGCATCTAGCCAGTAATCTTTAATGACATCAATGGATGCGTTCTTCAAACTTATCGGCTTAGTAAATGGGAAAACTTGACCACTATCGACACAAAGCAGCGCAAGTTCATCCGATAACAACCGCCAACCTTTACTTACCAATGCTGCAGTAAGTGTGCTTTTCCCGGAACCAGAAAGAGCGGGCATCACCAGCGCTTTGCCATCTTTTTCCACAACAGCTGCATGCAAAATCAAAAACTGATGTGCATGTGCAGAAACGCACCAATTAATACCCCATTCTAGAAGTGCAGGAGATTGATCAAGAGGCAAAGGGGTAAAAGGAACATTGCCGTTAAACGTAAACTCCGCAACAGGCTTCAACCATCCACGAATAGAGCTTTTCTTACGATCAACCTCGATACTAAAGTCGATAAAACGAGGCTGAGAGTCAGTATTTGCATACCTGTAGAGGGTCGTAAGGTGTTCGTGAACGTCAGGCAACTTTGAGCGAATAGAAAACCAGAAAGGCCCTATTTGAATTTGCAGGCCAGTACTTTTTAGAGAACTGCGAATATCCGCGCCTGCCAAGTCACAAATTTTCATAGTAGAGGGGAGATAACACCGTGCTGCAGCAAATCAGAAAAAACAGCATCAGGATCAACACCAGGAGATCGTGCTAAAACTTCGCTGCATAAGGCCTCATGCGAAAGTGACTCTGTAGACTGCAGAGCCTGCACCAGCATGAATAATGATAGGGGTAGGACAAACAGCCTATCATCTGTACGTCTATGGATAACGTAATCCATATCGAAGCGTGCCACACGGCACGCCTCTAAATCCAACCCCAGACGATACAGCACTACTGATTAATTCGCGTAGACTGTAAAATATTCTGACATTGAATAGTCGCCGCCGACCCAAGGTACATTTTGGTTGATGCCTACAGTGTAGTAACCCTGACTGAGTAAGTCCTTGAAGATCATACGAACTTTGTCAGCTGCAGGCTCTGCTGTACCTGCAGCAGAGTTAAGTAACGCAGCAACTGCATGTTGCTCCATTGTATACCCACCCACAGACTGAGAGCCAAGCCCCTCTAACAATACTTCCATCAAGGACGCAGTAGTCAGACTGCCTGCACCGAACTCCCCAACAAAAGAAGACGTTCTAACATAATGCGTACCATTAGATGCCTGATAAAACCCTAGGCCATATCCTTTACTTGCTGCAAAGACCCCAGGATCTTCACCGTGAGGTACAACCAAATCTCGCTCAAACGAGGACGGCCAGGTTTGAGATTGCAGCCATGTAGCTGGAGAGCTACCAGACGGCTGAGCACAGACAGCCGCTTCATCCGGGTGATGGGATGAGAACGTCATTGAGTTAAATGCGGAGGGGGAGCACATCCGACCAGCCCAAGCATTTCTGCTCGCTAAAGACAACACCACAGGCGCAGCCACACCTGCACCAAATAGGCGTCGACGCGACTTATCAACAGATTGGCTATTGTGGTGTGAACCATCTACTTGTTTCGAGTTATCTTTCATGCCTTCCATCCCGATAGGACTAAATCCAACTTTTAATTAGGAAACTGCAATAAACACGCCAAAAAAACCAACCTACTATTTTAAATCGGTTTTTTCGGCTCCTAAAAACACATTTCCAGCGCCATGGAGCCAGCTGTAAAAAAAGCCGACAACACGTCTTAGAAATTTACAAGCGCCACAGTTTCAGATCAGAACCATCAAAGGCACCACGATCAAGAAGCGATTTAACATCCATGACAACAGCACCAGGTGCACAAATCTCTTTGATCTTCTCTGTAGGCATAGCCTTGTATTCACTATGCGCAACAGCAACAATCACTGCTTCAGCGCCCGCTAAGTCAGACCACTCAGACAACGCTACACCATACTCTTCCATCGCTTCTTCACGCTCTGCGATAGGATCGTGCACGCATACATTGCAACTGTAAGAGTTTAACTCAGCAATAATATCTTCAACTCGTGAGTTACGTAGATCAGGGCAATCCTCTTTAAACGTCAAGCCCAAAACGGCAACTTTCGCACCATTAACATTCTTACCGCCACGAATAAGTCCTTTAACGGTCTGCTCAGCAACATACTTACCCATACCATCGTTAGTTTGACGGCCGGCCAAGATAACCTGTGGATGATGCCCTTCAGCTTCAGCCTTATATGTGAGGTAGTATGGGTCAACGCCAATACAGTGCCCGCCAACCAAACCAGGGCGGAACGGCAAGAAGTTCCATTTAGTACCTGCAGCCTCAAGCACATCCAAGGTATCAATGTTGAGCTTATGGAAAATCAGTGACAGCTCATTCATAAGCGCGATGTTGAGATCTCGTTGAGTGTTCTCAATAACTTTCGCAGCTTCAGCCACTTTCACCGTTGCAGCTCGGTGAACTCCGACTTCCACAACTTTCTCGTACAGAGCAGCAACAGTATCCAGCGTATCAGCAGTATCTCCTGATACGATTTTCACAATCGTTTCCAAGCGGTTAACTTTGTCACCCGGGTTAATTCGCTCTGGCGAGTAGCCGACGAAAAAGCCACCATCAGGCTTACCCTCACCACCTGACCAAGGAAGGCCTGACACTTGTTCAAGAATAGGTACGCATACCTCTTCAGTACAGCCTGGATATACAGTCGACTCGAAAACAACAATCGCGCCAGGCTTAAGATTCTGAGCAACCGTACGACACGCACCCTCTAATGGAGACAAGTCTGGGCGTCGAGCCTGATCGATCGGCGTAGGTACCGCAACAACGATGATCTCCGCTTCTTGTAGTCTTGCAGGGTCGCTCGTGTACTCCAACCCAGTAGCAGCCGCTAGACCTTCAGGTTCTACTTCACCGCTTGGATCCACACCGTTTCTATAGTTCTGCAGCTTATTCTCATCCAGATCAAAACCAATCGTCTTAATCTGCTTACCGAACGCTACCGCCAACGGAAGTCCTACGTATCCAAGACCTACAACTGCAATTTTTTCCATTTCAATTCCTGAACTTATGATTCGAAAGAGCGCTTAGTCTGGTTATTTGACGCTATTTGCGTCGTACCATACAACAGTCTCTTTTAATCCTTCATTAATACGAAACTCTGGTTCGTAACCTAAAAGCTGCTGAGCTTTGCTGATATCAGCTTGAGAGTGGCGAACATCGCCTGCTCTGAACTCACCATAATCTGGCTCAGCTGAAGCAATGCTTTCGTCAAACTCCGCGAGTAAGCTCTTTAAAACGCTGTGCAGCTCATTAAGGGTGGTTCTATCCCCTACAGCCACATTATATACCTGATTGATAGCGGCCTCAGATTGCGTCATTGCTGCCAATAAGTTGGCTTGAACCGCATTTTTGACGAAACAAAAATCTCTCGAGGTTTCACCATCGCCGTTAATGCGACACGCTCTTTTTTCAATAAGAGCATCACTCCATTTGGGAATAACGGCAGCGTAAGCGCCATTAGGGTCCTGTCTTGGGCCAAATACATTGAAGTAACGCAACCCCATTGACTCAAGACCATAGCTACGCGCAAAGACTGCTGCATAAAGCTCATTGACATATTTTGTCACAGCATAAGGCGACAACGGATTACCAATTATATCTTCTTGCTTGGGAAGTGCTGGATGGTCGCCATACGTGGATGAGGAAGCTGCATAAACGAACCGCTTGACCTGATTATCGCGCGCAGCGACCAACATGTTAAGAAAACCGTTAATGTTCGACTCATGAGTCAGTATCGGGTTCTCCAACGACCGTGGCACGCTTCCAAGTGCCGCTTGATGCAGAACGTAATCAACGCCGCGACATGCTTCGGAACAATCCTTTAAGTCTCTAATATCACCTTTAATAAAACGAAAATTACTCCATTTGGAGCCAACCAGCTGCTCAACCTCATCCAGGTTTCTCTGATGTCCAGTTGAGAAGTTATCAAGACCCACAACTCGCTGGTCCAGACGCAATAACTCCTCCAGTAGGTGAGAGCCTATAAAACCCGCCACTCCTGTGATCAGCCACGTACTCTGGCTGGTCACCAGCCGGTTTTTCAATTCGCTAAAAGCAGACATTAATATCAATCACCTTTCCAGTAATCAAAGGCTCCGCAACGCTAGCAGCCGGCCTTTCGATTTACAATACTATCCTGTTTTTATTACAACAAATGGGCATATCGGTTAATACGAAACCCCATTCAGGGTTAATATAGAGCCCACACCGATCAGAGAAAATAATTATGCTAAACAGTATAGGGTTATATAGTTATTTATCAGCACTGGTATTTTTTTTCGCCCTTAGTGCGCTACTCATTTTCAGTGCGCGAAGAAACCAAACACATATTAGCCTTAAAATTGCTGCCGTGTGCTCAACTTTGTGGAGCGCGACCGTAACCTTGTTCTATTTGCGCTACCTATCAGCCCCTATACTTCTACCACTGACTGAAATTATACGCGATTTTGCCTGGTGCTTCTTCCTACTAAAATTAGCCAAACCGGGACAAATGAATTCCGAAGGCGGAGTCATCTTCAAACTCACGAATTCGAAGAAAGGCATCGCTGCTGTCGCAATACTCATCGCTTTTTCGATTTTAGGCCCAGGCCACCTGCTACCTCCACAGTTAAGCATCCTGACGCTGAATCATGACTTACCACTCATAGCATGGATTTCGATATCGATCATTGGACTAACGCTTGTTGAGCAGACTTATAGAAATCTCGACAACCAGCAACGCTGGGCACTCAAGCATCTGTGCTTAGGTGCGGGGTGTATTTTTGCATTCGATTTTTTTATGTATGCCGACGCCCTGCTGTTCCGCAAACTAGATCAACAATTATGGGTTGCCAGAGGTGTTGTGAATGCAATAGCGGTCCCGTTGATGACTGTCTCGATAACCCGCATGTCGGGCTGGGACAAAAGCATCCAAGTTTCACGTAAAGTCGTCTTTCACACTGCGGCATTGACAGGGGCCGGGATCTATTTAGTTCTCATGTCAGCGGCAGGTTACTTCATCCGCTACTATGGGGGCAGCTGGGGAGGCGTCCTGCAGATTGTATTCCTATGCGGCGCCGGAGCACTTTTATTTACACTGCTGTTTTCTGACCGCATACGCGCGAACATTCGCGTTATTTTGAGTAAGCATTTTTTCAGCTACAAATACGACTACCGCGAGGAGTGGCAGCGTTTCACGCACAGCCTGTCAGATACTTCTCATGAAGCGCCAGAACGGATATGTTTAGCATTAAGCGCCCTAGTCAACAGTGACGGAGCATCGATATGGAGCAAATCAGAAGATGACACGTTCAAGTGCATCGCATCCATTAACACGCCCATTACCAAAAGCACAGGTACCGAGTTTAATTCGCTAATCGGCTTTCTTGCTCGCACTGGCTGGGTCGTCGATATTAAAGAATATAACGAAACACCGGGGCTATACGACAACCTATATCTTCCCGAAAGCATCACCCAAAACCCTAGAGCGTGGCTTATTGTACCGCTTCTGTTTGATACCACACCGAGCGGATTTGTGATCATCAACTACTCGGATCTAAAGGCATCTATTAACTGGGAAGATCGTGACCTACTCAAAATCGCGGGCAAACAGGCCGCTAGCTTGCTAGAGCAACACCAAGCGAACTTAGCACTGCTACAAGCCCGCCAATTCGAAGCCTTTAATAGACTCTCTGCCTATATTGTCCACGACCTGAAGAACATACTGGCACAACAGTCTCTCATTGTTGCTAACGCAGAGAAGCATAAGCACAAGCCAGAATTCGTTGACGACGTGATTTTAACTGTTCGAAACTCCGTTGATCGCATGACACGCCTGATGGAGCAGATGCGAAATGGTATGCGAGGCTCCTCTCCAGAGACCATTAGCCTGCAGCCATTTTTAGAAAACATATGCGCGAAATACAATCGCTTACGCCCTCTCCCCCTGCTATCAGCTAATGTTAACGAAAGTTGTATTATAGTGGCCGATAGCGATCAACTAGCCAATGTATTTGGCCACTTAATCCAAAATGCTCAAGAAGCAACGCCCGACTCGGGCTCGATATCCGTCACACTAGAGACAGATGAGAACAGAGCAAATATCATCATTACTGACACTGGATCAGGGATGAGTGAAGAGTTTATTGCTAACCGTTTATTTAAACCGTTTGACTCGACTAAAGGGCTAACCGGTATGGGTATCGGTGTATTTGAAAGTAGAGAGGTCGTTCGCACATTAGGCGGTGAAATCTCCGTAATCAGCCAACCTGGAGCAGGCTCATCCTTTACAGTTACGCTCCCCTTGGCAGAACAACCAAGTTAACTATTCCAACAGGAAGAAGGAATGAATAGAAACCTCCTAATTGTTGAAGATGATGAGGGCTTACAAAGCCAGCTTCGTTGGTGCTTTGACGGCTTTGACGTAACCATCTGTGCGAATCGCTCCGACGCTATCGCAGCGGTGCGCAGGGTACAGCCGGGCGTTGTGCTGTTAGACCTTGGGCTTCCTCCGGACCCAGGCGGGGTTACCGAGGGCTTTGCAACCCTTTCTGAGGTTCTTTCGCTGATTCCCGAATGCAAAGTTATCGTCGTAACAGGGGATAATGATCGCGGTAATGCGGTTAAAGCGATCGCTCAAGGCGCTTACGACTTCTACCAAAAACCTGCTGACCCCGAAATTCTGACCTTAATGGTTGAAAGGGCTTACCGAGTTTACGAGCTGGAGCTTGAGAATAAGAAGCTTCACAAAGGGTCACAAACAATGCCTCTTGACGGCGTCATCGCAGCTAGCGATGCAATGCTCAAGGTTTGTCGCACAGTCGAAAAAGTGGCGCCATCCGATATTACTACGCTATTACTGGGTGCAAGTGGCACGGGTAAAGAGGTATTTGCTCAAGCCATACACAACATGAGCCCTCGCGCTAATGAAAAAATGATCGCCATCAACTGCGCCGCGATACCAGATAACCTGCTCGAAAGTGAACTATTTGGTCACGAAAAAGGTGCGTTTACCGGCGCGACCAAACAAACGATTGGCAAGATCGAAATGGCAAACGGAGGCACCCTGTTTCTGGACGAGATAGGCGATCTACCGTTCGAGCTACAAGCAAAGCTGCTCCGTTTCTTGCAAGAACGGGTCATCGAGCGCGTCGGCGGGCGTAAAGAGATCCCTATCGATGTGCGCATTGTGTGCGCGACGCACCAAGATATAACTAAGCATATCGAAGAGGGCCGCTTCCGAGAGGATTTGTACTATCGGATAAGCGAAATCACTATCAACATTCCTGCTCTGAAGGATCGTGATGGTGATCCTCTCCTGCTGGCCAAAGCTTTCCTAACCCGCTTTTGCCAAGAGTATAAGAAAGTTATCAAGGGCTTTGACTCGAACGCAATTGCAGCTATTGAAGCCTACTCATGGCCAGGTAATGTTCGAGAGATCGAAAGCCGCATTAAAAGAGCGGTTATCATGGCAGATGGCAACATGATTACTCTGGAAGATCTTGAGCTTAATATCGATTCAGACGAGGAAGCGCCGCCACTTAACCTGAAGCAAATTCGCGAGGAAGCAGAGAAGAAAGCGATTAGACGCGCGCTTAATCACACGAACGCCAGCATTTCCGAAGCGGCTAAGATGCTAGGTATTACGCGCCCAACCCTCTATAGCATGTTAGAAAAGTACGATATGAAATAACCTGCAAGCCGCCCTAGGGCGGCTTTTTTATTGCTGACAAGTATTAACGAGATCCTTTCTTAAAGAGCACAACCTCGACGGTTTGTATCAAGATATAGATATCTAAAAAGATACTGTGATTCTTAACGTAGTACAGGTCATACTGCAACTTCTGGATTGAGTCCTCGTCAGATGCACCATACGGGTAGCAAAGCTGCGCCCACCCCGTGACACCGGGGCTCAAGCGATGACGCTCACGGTAGAGTGAGTTAATTTCACCTAAGTGCTCCACAAACTCCGGACGCTCAGGGCGAGGACCAACTAAGCTCATATCACCCACGAAGACATTCCAGAGCTGAGGAAGCTCATCTAAACGATATTTACGGATGAAATGCCCGACACGTGTCACACGCGGATCATTATCTACCGCCCATTGAGCTTTACCACTGGCCTCAGCATCTGTGCGCATGCTGCGGAACTTAATAACATCGAACACATGACCATGACGCCCCACACGCTTTTGTCGATATAGGATAGGCCCCTTGAAACCACTTTCGATATAGATCGCAAGCGCTGTTAAAAGCATAAAAGGAGCAAACACCAATAAGAGAACAAAGCTAACCAACCAATCTAGCGCTCGTTTTTTAAAGGCACGCAAAGCATCTGGCGCAAAGCCTTTCGCAAACACCAACCAACCGGGATAGAGAAGGCTCAGCAGAATAATACCGCGCTCACGCTCAAAGAAATCGAGCATATCTACGATATCAATACCACTCATGCGACAATCTAGAAGGTCCTCAACCGGTAGCTTTTGACGACGATCATCCAGCGCAATCACGATCTCATCCACACGATTGGCGATTGCAAAGTCACGAATCGAACCCTTTATTTTAAGGATACGATCTTGATCAACCTCACGTTGCGTTGATTCATCCAAGCAAACGAAACCCAGCAAATTAACAGCACGCATATCTGACTTGCGACGCAAACGATCAATCGAGGATGCACGTTGGCCCACGCCGATAACGATGACACGTTTACGCAACATATGGCCATCAACAAATGCATAGAAAAGCCCACGTACAATCGCGACAACAGCCAAAGACCCAAGCGACGTTAAGCCTAAACTACCAGCGGTGAGCGTTGTTTGCGGAAAGATAAAACCAACACAAGCACAAAGAACCATGCCAAATAGGATCGCCACAACAATTCGCGACGCAATACCGTTAAAGCTCTGTCGCTGGCGCGTATCATAGAGACCCATTGCCGCCAAACTAAAAGAGAATGCCGCAACAGGCATAACAGCACTCAGTAAGAGCCAAAGAAACGACCCTGACGCATCGACGGCCGCTGAACCCGCATTGACTGAGTAGCTAACCGCACTAATCAATCCAAACTCGATCAATGCCAAAAGTACAAACTGGGCGTGAACAAAGTGGCCAAACAAACGAAACTTACCGTGACAAAAGCGCATTCGAGCTTTTGGAACCTCTCTTTCCGAACCTGCTTGGTGTACGTTCAAGTCATTCATTTGATTACTACAAAGTCCTAAATCCGCTTTTTCCATCAGAAAACCTTTTTGCTTACCGCTGCTTAGAGAGAGTCAACACAGCTATTTGCAACTCCTTGCACATATGTCTCACGTTACTGAGAAAACTGTGGCACGAATATACACGACGAAAACTGCATTTCAATGACCAACAATCGCTAACATGAGACCCATTTGAAACGGCCGTATGAAACAAAGCACCCCAATTTCACGTAAAATTCGCGGCACACATCACATTTATTTAACCGTCTGTGCACAGTAACAATAACCAATTAACCTACGCTTAAACTTTGGAGCAGTAACCTACAGCTTAGCTTAAGAACTTAACCACTGCTCATAACCTTATCTAGTGAGTTACGCTGGAACAAAATGAGCATATGAATAAAGCGCCTAAACTCACGCGCACAAACAAGAAGCGCGTATGATAGGCAACAAGCATCAAACAACCTGAAATCGAGTTCGTCCATCGAGCCAACCAAGGAAGATTTACTATGCGTTTGCTACCACAGCACTTTTTTACACGTAAGTCGCTACCCCTTTTTATCGCCGCAGGCTTGGCACTATCTGGGTGTGGGGACCCACAAAAGAGCGTTGAAGAGTACGTATCTAGCGCCGAATCCAGCTGCCAAAAAGAAGATTTAAAAACCTGTGAAATCGAGCTAAAAAACGCGCTTCAGCAAACGCCGGACCACTCAAAAGCACGCTTCCTGCTAGGTAAGCTCTATTACGATATTGGTAACTATCAAGGCGCAGCGAAAGAGTTTCGTCACGCACTCGCAGGCGCAGCCACAGAGTTGGATGTCTATCCGCTTTTCGCCAAAGCGATGCTAAAAAGTGATGATGCAGAGACACTACTGAGTAAGTCAGAAGTAGGCGCTACTGATACGCCAGAGCTCCAGGCACTTAAACAAGCATTCTCGGCATCTGCGCAGTTGCAGCTAGGCAAACGTGCAGAAGCGGAAGCCACGCTGGCAAAGGTGCTCACCAATGCTAACCCTCCTGTACAAGCACGTATTCTCGAAGCACGCATCGCGGCTAGTAAAGGCCAGTTAGATCAAGCCATTACACTATTAGATAACATCCTAGCATCTGAACCAAACAACATAGACGCACTCTTCCTCAAAGCCGAGGTTTTTAAAGATAAAAGCGATGTGGCACAGCTAGAGAGCAGTTACCAAGCCGCAGTTGATGCGATTAAACTTGAGAAAAGTTTTCAGCGCTTCCTTGCATTGCGCGGTCTGGCGCATGCTCAAATTTTGGCAAGTAAAGCAGACGCAGCCAGAACTACCGTCGAAACTATCGAATCCAGCTTCTTCAAACGCCTGTTAAAAGATGACCCGCAACTTATCTATGTACAAACATTGCTGGCATACGACAAAAAAGACTTTACCAGCGCAAAAGAGCTGGGCGAGCGTCTATTAGGCAATACCGAACAATTCCCTGCGGTGCTCTTACTTTTAGGCACAATCAATACACAGCAAGGGAATCTCGAGCAGGGTGAGTCACAGCTTGCTCAATTCAGCCAAAAGTACCCAAATCACGAGCCATCACGAAAACTGCTGAGCTATATCCACTTGCAGAAGCAAAACCCTCAGCAAGCACTGGATACACTGAAGCCATCTATCAATGACAGCTCCGACCTGCCCACATTGAAGCTCATCGCTAATGCAGCACTGCAAACAGGCGATACAAAAGCGAGTAAGCAGTACTTTGAGAAAGCACTAGGCAAAGCGCCCGATGACTCCAGCCTACGATTGGGGTTGATTCGCTCCTTTATTTTTGAAGAGAATTACGATGAAGCGATTGAAGAACTCAATGAGCTTGCCAAAGATGAAGCTAACCGCCTGTTCGCCAACCTTTCTATCGTTCGTGTTTACATAAAATCCAAAGACTACGATAACGCACTTGCGACACTAGAAACCTTAAGTGAAGAAGAGAAAGCTCACCCGCTTGTCGATACCATGAAAGGCACCATTTTGCTGATGCAGAATGACAAGCCTGCCGGTAAAGAAGCCCTATTAGCAGCGCTGGAAAAAGAAGCCAATTACGTACCTGCGTTGCGTCAACTCGCCATTGTTGCAGCACAAGAGGAAGACACAGAGCAAGCGCAAGCCTATTTCCAGCAGGCGCTAGACAACAGCCCATCAGAAACGAAAATTGCTGAAGAGTTCGCGGGATATCTAACCTACCTCAATAAAGATGAGGAATCCCTAGAGGTACTGAAGAAAGCGCAAGAGGCCACACCTTCAGAAGATGTGGCACTGCAGATCGCGTTCCGCCATCTTGAAAACAAACAACCGCTGAAGGCCTTCTCTGCACTAACACCCTACAAAGACAGTGGTAGCGCAGAAGTACACGTGTTCTTGGGTCACTCTTACATGCAGCAAGAAGAGTATACGCAAGCGCTTGATGCCTATAAAAAAGCAGAAACCTTCAAGCCTAAGTCTGCGTTCATACACTACCTAAAAGCAGCACCGCTGCGCTCCCTCGAGCGGGTAGATGAGGCACGCGACTCACTACAAAAGTCTTTAGAACTTAACCCAGATGCCGTGCCAACGATTCTTGCACTGGGTCAGCTTGAGGCGATGCAGGGTAACTTCGACTACGCCATCAAAGCACTGAGCGGCGCGATCAAACGCGATCCAAATAATGCTCAGTTAATTGGTATCACTGCAGCGATCGTTGCGAAAAGCGGTAATCGTGAAGAGGCACAAAAACTGTACCTCAAGTCGTTTGATTTGTTACCAACAGCGGCGCTTGCAGAGCAGATTGCCGCTAACTACTTGCAATCCAATACACCAGAGCAAGCGGCGCCCTTCCTCGAGCGGGCAACCAATAAAATTACTGACAGCGCCCGTTTGCACAATTTACTGGCGAGCATTTACATAGATCAGGGAGAACAAAACAAGGCGATCGATCAGTTTGAGAAAGCTGTCAGCGCCGATGAATCCGATGCACGCGCATTGAATAACCTCGCTTGGCTGATAAAAGAGTCAGACACAGAACGCGCTTACGGCTACGCGCAAAAAGCGTTGCAATTAGATCCAGAGAATAGCGCAATTAAAGATACGGTTATGCGTATCGAGGCCCTGCGTTAAAGTACAACAGCGAGAGGGAGGGGTTGTACAATCCCTCTCTCTGCTTGTTTTTAGAAGGCATCAGCGCTATGGATTTTCGATGCCATGAACCTCTTTCCAATTGCCTGGCTGAACGGCATAAAAGATAAACGCGTTATCACCCTCATACTGAAGCTCCGTGCCATCTGGAAGCCACAAAACATCGCCTTTTTCACCCACCAGTAGACCATCTTTGGTAAGTACCTTGAAGGTGCCCTCTAATACCACCACAACCTCGTCGTAAAGCAGCGTCCAAGCGATTTGGCAGTTTCGCCCTGAAGTCGATATCCGAATTTTAGCCGTGGACTCACATGCAAACATCCGCAATGACGAGTTTGATCTCGCGCTCTTCTATTGCCGAACGCTGCCCTCAAACCTCATCGCGACACCGCTATTTAGTGAGTCGGTATTCCCCGTTTGCAGCCCAGCTTACTTGACCAAGAACCCACATATTGCCAACCCAGAGCGCCTCGCTGAAAGCACGCTGCTATCCCTAGAAGTGAGAGAGGATTGGTTAAGTTGGAATGACTGGTTTATCAATTGCGATCTAAAACCACCCAGTGAGAATGCTAAACGGATTAAGATCAACAACTACCCACTCGTTATTCAGTCGGCTCTCAATGGCCAGGGGCTTGCGTTAGCATGGGCTCATCTTGTGGATGACTACCTAGCGAGTGACCTTCTAGTACGTCCCGTTGATAAGGCACTCACTACTGAGTCCCAGTTCTATATGCTTGAGCCACCAGAATCACCACGTCCGAAAGTCGGCGTCGAGCTAGTACGCGATTGGTTAGCTAATCAGGTTGAGGGGCAAGTATAGAAGCGATCTCGATAGCTCAGCTCTTGCTGCTAAGCAGGAGCTAATCCTGAGAGTGAAAGGTAACGAGCTATAGACAAACAGGCAATAAAAAAGCCGACAAAAACTTGTCGGCTTTTTTATAAAATCTGGTAGCGGGGGCTGGATTTGAACCAACGACCTTCGGGTTATGAGCCCGACGAGCTACCAAGCTGCTCCACCCCGCATCAATGCTAACAATCTGATTTTAAACCTAAATTTTGGTAGCGGGGGCTGGATTTGAACCAACGACCTTCGGGTTATGAGCCCGACGAGCTACCAAGCTGCTCCACCCCGCATCAAATTGTGGTGCATATATTACGGGAGCATTTTCGTAATTGCAAGACATAAAATTAATTATCGTCCTTACGTTTCGTAGCCTCACGTATATCGCGCCGCTGCAACGCCATAACCAATTTATTCAATACCGTCTCGTCACGTGCCGACAGCGCTTCAAATACTCCGCTTACCATATCATCCTGATGCCGCACTATACGCAGCTCACACGCCACTCGGTATCGGCGCCCGACACTAATAAGCAGCTCAATAGGGTATGACGGCTGCTTTGTCTCGCCGGCATAACGAAACGCAACCCCCTTCACAGAAAGGTCAATAATCTCCATCTCTCGGCCAGCGACAAGCAGTTTAATGGGGTCGTTAGGCATAGGCTTGACCCGATAGTTTTGTCGCGGATGGTTTGCATCCTCTTCAAACTCTATTACCGGTTTCATTATTTCTGCGACTTCTCCAGTACAAATTCAATTCGACGATTATCGGCACGCTGCTCTGGGGTGTTATTAGGACCGATTGGCAGCGAATCACCATAGCCAGTTGCAGTAAGACGCTCAGGGTCGATACCGCCGCGAACCATATAACGCAAAACGGTGGTAGCGCGCACCGCTGATAATTCCCAATTAGATGGGAACTGAGCGGTCTCGATCGGCACATCATCGGTATGGCCTTGAATATCCACTCGAAACTCTGGGTTCTCCTCGAGACGGTCAAGCAAGCCATCGAGTATCGGCATCATCTGACGGTTGAACGCAGCGTCGCCTGAGTTAAACAGTACAGAGCCTTTGACGCGCACACGTATCTTGCCATCCTTCGGCTCGCCGACTTCAACCACATCTTTAACACCCATCGTCGAGAAAACATCTTTCAGGCTGTTAGACATATATTCGAGCTCTTGAGTTCGCTCGCTATCTTCAGGCACTTCAGGTGCACGGGGTTTTTCGTCTTCCAGAATGATGGGCTCGGGCTGGATCTGAAGCTGCTGACTGTCATCCTCTAACGCTTCAGGCAGCTCAGTCGCAGGGGCTCGCAGCTCTTCGGGCAACGGAATGATACTGCCGCCCGTGCTGGTGTTAATAGCCAGTTGAAATGACCGGACAGTGCTCGCGAAGCGCTCCTTCTCCACCGTCGACATCGAGAACAACAACACAAAAAAGACGAGCAATAAGGTCATCAAATCAGCGAACGTAGTGATCCAGCCATTACTTTCTTCGCTATCGACGATCTTGCGCGAACTCATTTTACATCCTTCGCCTTATCACCGCCGGTGATCGGTTTACGGGCAGCTTCAGGCAGATAAGCCGATAACTGCTCATAAACATGGGCGTAATGGTCATTCGTTAGGATACTGATACAGCCTTCGCGGATGATCTCTAGGTTAGTCACTTCCATCAATGTCCGTGCCTTTAGCTTTCCGGCAATGGGCAGAAAAACCATGGTTGCCAAAAGGGAGCCATAAAATGTGGTCAGCAAGGCCACCGCCATCGCAGGTCCAATGGCTTCAGGATTATCAAGTTCGCTAAGCATCTGTATAAGACCAATCAGCGTACCCAACATACCAAATGCCGGTGCATAAGCGGCCATCTTACGAAACACCTCTTGAACCGAAAAATGGCGCGCCATTAAAGAGTCGATTTCGTTTTGTAGCGTATTACGGATAACCTGCTCAGATGCCGCTTCAGAGAGTAAATTACAGGCACGGCGCAATACGGCCGAATCGGTTTTCACATCGCCTAGCTTAAGCAACCCATGACGATGGCTGATACGGCTCAGCTTGATCATGGTGTCGATCATTTCAGAGGAGTTGGTTTTATCGCGGGTAAACACAATGTACGCAGCACGAAACGCGTTCAGAACATCTTTAAATTGTACTGTCAGCAATGTCGCTGCCATCGTGCCACCGACAACGATCATCACACCGGGCACATTAACGAAGACATCTGCATTACCGCCGATAAATATCGCGGAGATGATCAACGCTAAGCCCGAGATAATTCCGAGCAGGGAGGCAAAATCCATCTAATCAGATACTCCAAACAACCGATTAAAAATCACAGACTTGAGTATAACAGCTGTTCAAGAGACCATAGCGAGATGAAGACACTTTCGCAGAAATATTTTATCGGCCTCGCCCAGTGGCACCATCCCGAGTGGTATCCAGATCTTGCGGATAAGCGGGCCGCACTCCCCCGTTATGCTGAACACTTTTCAAGCGTGGAAGGAAACAACACCTTTTATGGCCTACCAGCACCAAGTACTTTGCAACAATGGCATGAAGAAACACCAAGCACCTTCCGATTCTGCCTAAAGTTTCCCAAACGCATCACCCACGAACTCAAGCTGCGCCACTGTGATGAAGAGGTGCAAAACTTCTTGGTACACGCTGCGCAACTCAAAGAGAAAGTGGGCATTCTTTGGCTACAAATGAGCCACCAGTTCGCACCGTCAGACCTTCCTTCGCTGGCAAAATTACTGTCTCAGCTCCCACAAGAGTTCTCCTATGGGATTGAAGTTCGACATTTGAATTTCTTTAACAAGAGCGAGGAGGAGCGCGCTTTTAATCGCTTGCTACTTGATCGGGGTATCAACCGGGTTGCATTTGATACCCGCACACTATTCGCACACCCAATGCCTGATGCCGTAACACAGGAAGCACTGCGCGCGAAACCTCGTGTTCCGCTTCATGTGATAGCCACAGGCCAGCATCCCATGGTGCGTTTTATCACACCACTGGATTATCAGCTCGCCTCCTCAGCACTCGACCAATGGGTGAATAAAGCGAAAGCATGGATTGAGGAAGGAAGAACACCTTACTTTTTCTTCCATACACCCAACAATGAACGTGCGCCTCAGTTGGCGATCAAATTTGCTCAACGCCTAGCGGAACTCGATCCGACATGTGCGTCTCTAAAGCCGTGGACGACACCTCAGCCGGAGCTCTTTTAATGCAGTTTATTTACGTCTTAGATCCAATGTGCAGTTGGTGCTGGGCATTTCAGCGCTCATTTTCCGATCTAACAGCGCAATATCCCGAGACACCCACCCAATACTTGCTGGGCGGCCTAGCACCGGATACGGATGAACCGATGCCCAGTGAGTTGCGCACCAAGCTGCAGGATATTTGGCGCCATATCGAAGCTAAAACAGGCACACCTTTCAACCACGCATTCTGGCAAAACAATACACCAAGACGCAGTACGTGGCGTGCATGTAGGGCGGTCATTCTGGCAGAAGATGTTGGTACTTCATCTGCTGAAATGGTTGCTGCCATTCAGCAGGCCTACTACACCCAAGCACTCAACCCATCAGACCGCTCCACGTTGGTCGATATCTGCCGCAAGCTTGGAGGAGACGCCGGGCTGTTCAGTCAAAAGCTTGATGATCCTGAGACACAAGAAGCGCTTAATCAACATCGTCAGCTTGCGAGCCAGCTTGGCGCTGAAGGGTTCCCCGCGTTGCTGTTAGCCATCGAGGATAAAGTTTACCCGATTACATACGGCTACACCGATGGCGCAGCACTCATCACTCGGACCCGCCAAATAATAAGTGAAGCCTCACTCAAAAAGTAGAAAAACACCGGAGTAGCGCCTAAAAAGCGGGCAAAAAAAAGCGGAGCTTATGCTCCGCTTTCTCATCTCATCAGCGATTAGCCACGCACAACAGAGACATCTTCTGCTTGCAAACCTTTATCGCCCTGACGCGCATTAAAGCGCACCTTTTGTCCTTCATTTAACGAACGATGGCCACGGCCACGGATATTGCGGAAGTGAACAAATACATCGTCACCATTTTCACGGGTAATAAAACCAAACCCTTTTGAGACGTTAAACCACTTCACCGTTCCTTGCTCGCGATCATCGTTTTCATCATCTTCTGCTTGCTCAGCGCCAGCGCTGTAATCACGTGCAGCAACGGGTGCTGACTTACCTGCAGCAGCGATCAAGGTACAAACCAATACAACAACGAATACGGTGATGATCGACATAGCGCCCAATTCAATTTGAGCTGAAGATGTTGCATTCAACAACAACGGAACTAAAACGGACGCGATAACACTAACAATCACACTACGAACTATCTGATTACCACTCATCTATCTATCTCTTGTCTTATTCATTACTATTATTTTAGATCGTGTAACTAAATCAAAGCACGATAATCTGTCAGATATACATAAGAAAACTCAAACATTCAATAGGTTATATCTTATTCCTGACACTCATTGACGACAATATCGGCTGATATTAACGCAAGTCATTAGAACAACGGATATTCGCTTTATGACATCAGAAGAACAGATAGCTAATTTGGAAGCCCGCGTGGCCTTTCAAGAGGAAGCTATCGACCAGCTTAGCAACGCGATGGCCAAACAAGATCGCATTATTTTGGACCTACAACAGGCGCTGCGCTTAATGAATGATCAACTGAAAAAATTAAGCGAGCCGATGCAGGAAGTATCGGCAGATGAACCGCCACCACCGCACTACTAACAGGCTACCTATGTTGTTCTCGTCTTGGCTCAAAAAGCCGCTGCTTCGTATGCTGGTGAACACGAATGTGCAGGGTCAGCACCATCTGAAACAGAGTAACCAAACCCTCTACATTCTGGAAACCGGCCGAACCTCACATCAGCTGTTATTAAAACGCTGTATGAAAGATGCGGGGTTTGAGCGCCCACTTCCGCTGATTCTAACCGCTAGCCACCACCATGGTAATGAGTCGCGCCAACGCCTTGAGGCACAGATTGAGCGGCTTAGCTTCTTGGCGGATGATCAGGATATCGAGGTGGTACCCGTCTCTGTTTTCCATGGCCGTATGCCAAGACGCGAAACCTCTCTGTTTAACTTATTATCAGGCGAGCATTGGAACACAGCAAATCCTCTGCGCCGCGCCTTGCAAGTGCTGGTCAACGGCCGCGATACGTTAGTTCAAGTGGGGCGTCCTCTCTCGCTAAAAGCCTTGGTGCAAAGCCACCCTGATCAACCTTCTGGTGTCTATGCGCATAAGGCACTGCGGCTTATTCAGACCTATTTTCACCGCCGCCGCAAGGCGATATTGGGGCCTGCGCTGCTTAATCGCTCCGCCCAGTTGAGCCTCATCTTGAAAGACCCAGACGTCAAAGCGCAAATTCACGCACTGGCCGCACAAGAGCACGCACCCTACTCCGATATCGAGCAGCAAGCCTATCGAGAGCTAGATAAGATTGCCGCCAACTTCAGCCCTGCCACTGCGCGGATACTCTCGTACTTTCTGGGCCTTTTTTGGACCAAGGTTTATCGTCGTGTGCATGTCACAGGTATCGACAAGGTGCAAGAGGCGTCTATCGACAGCCAAGTTGTTTACTTACCCTGTCACCGCAGCCATATGGACTATGTCATTTTATCTTGGAACCTCTATCAACATGGTTTGATGATTCCCCATATTGCTGCTGGCGATAACCTCAACGCGCCCATCCTCGGCTCTATTTTAAAGCGCGGTGGTGCCGTATTTATGCGTCGCAGCTTCCGCGGTGACAAGCTATACGCAACGCTCTTTAAAAGTTACCTGCGCCATATGGCCGCGCGCGGTCATGCGCTGGAGTATTTTTTAGAGGGCGGGCGCAGCCGCACTGGCCGCTTGTTATCAGCGAAAGCCGGTTTGCTCACTATGACCATCGAGAACTACCTGCGTGATTCGAGTAAACCGGTCACGCTCGTGCCTGTTTGGATCAGCTACGACAAACTGGTTGAGAGCAAGAGCTATCAAAAAGAGCTTGATGGCGGCAAAAAGGCCAAAGAGTCTTTGTGGGGGCTGCTGGTGACACTCAAGTCTTTCACACGCCAATTTGGCGATGCGGCACTATCGTTTGGCGAACCTATCCCCTTGACGCTCCCCTCCACCCTGGATGACAACCTAGCCGATCAAGCCAAGCAGATGGCACCCAAGATCGCCACTGAGGTACTCACCAAGATCAACGCCGCAGCATACGTGAACCAGACTGCGCTGATCGCTACGCTACTACTTGGCTCGCCACAACTGCGTATCGAAAAGCAGCACGCGCATCAGGCATTACATATGTTGAAAGCGCTGCTGCAGGATCTACCCAATCCACCAGCTGATATCGCAGCCGGAGAACCCGAGCGGTGGCTTAAAAAAGCACTGCAGCGTGACCAAGTAAGCATGGACGAGGAACACTACTGCCTCACTGCTCACCAAGCTCGCGAGATGACGTTTTATCGCAACCAGCTTCACCATATGTTGCTATTACCGAGCATCTATCTCCTTTTGGCCAAGCGTTACGCGAAGCCCCGCTTGCAGACACTCCCTGTGTTAATACGGCCGCTATTTCAATTGATGCAACGTGAGCTGTTTCTCCCGTGGCAAGCACAGGATCTGCCGGAAGTTTTCCGCCGGACACGACAGGCACTAGAGGCGCAGGCGTGTATCTCCCATGATAAAAACGGTGCGGTTACGCTCTCAGACAATCCTTTGAGCATCGTGCTCATGCAAACCGCCGAGCCTGTTTTACTGCGTTACTTCATCGTCCTTCGTGTGCTTCAACATAACAGCGCAATGCTGCGGGAAGAGCTCTTGCAAGAGAGTCAACGCATTGCGGCTGAACTACATCACCTATTTGGGTTTAACTCACCTGAGTACAGCGATATGCGAACCTTAGATAGCTTTGTTGAGACTCTCCTTGAACAAGGTGCACTCGGCAGCCAAGATGGGCTGATCTCAGCGCAATTTGACACTGAAAAACTACTGCAGCGTGCAAAGCAGATACTTAATCAACAAGCTGTGAGCTCTATCGAATCTCACCTTTCGCCTAAGTGATACAGGCTATGGCTGGAGCATTCTCCAGCCATAGCGCTAGCCTCAAACGTTTGGATTTATTTGCCGATAGCTGACAATATCCGCGATCGTTAAAATCGGCAGTGCGTGCTTATTGGCAAAGGTTTGCGCGTCGGACAAGCGCGCCATCGTCCCATCAGGATTCATAAGCTCACACAACACACCTGCCGGTGATAAGCCCGCCAACCTGACAAGATCGATGGTGGCCTCAGTGTGACCACGGCGCCCTAACACACCCTCATCATGGGCTCTCAACGGAAAAATATGCCCAGGCCTAGCAAGATCCTCAGCACATGCCCCAAGTGCGGTTGCTGCTCGAATCGTAGTGACGCGATCAGCCGCAGAGACGCCCGTCGTTACTCCCTCACGTGCTTCAATACTGACCGTAAAACCGGTCTGATTTTGGCTTGTGTTGTTTTCTACCATTGGCGGCAAAGCCAGATGATCAGCCGCAACACCCGACAAACAGAGACAAACGATACCGCTGCCATCGCGGATCATCATCGCCATCTGGGACTCAGTTAAGTGCTGGGCAGAAAAAATAAGATCAGCTTCGTTTTCACGGTCTTCATCATCGAGCACGATGACTCCACCGCCGGTTTTAAGCTGTTCGAGGGCTAACTCCATACGCTCGAGTGGCGTACTATCAAGATTGCTTGGGTTTAAACTTAACATCTGATTCATGGTATGACTCCTAGGTTTACCTGAATCAGGGCGTCAGAAGATACTGTATGCGACGCACACAGCGATACGGGCGTGTCAGCCCCGCTTTCACAGGCCGCACACCGAAACGTATTCTCTCCCATCCGGACTATAACCGTCGGCACTGGATTCTCACCAGTTCTGCTGGACCCTTAAGCGTTAGCTTAAGGCGCTCGCGGGCTTGGCAGACACACGGTGTGCGCTACTTTACCGCCGGTGGGGAATTTCACCCCGCCCTGAGAATAAATAAATGAATATGCTCAAATTGAGCGAGCCTACATTAGCACATCGTGCTAGCAGGAGGATAGAAACGAATCAGAGCACCTTCTCAAGTGCGGCGAGTGTGTAGATGTCATAACGGCTCGACTTGCCCTCGACCTGGTAGGTCGGTTGAGTCTCATGTTCAATGGTTGGCGCCTTACGTGGCCGTTTAACGACAACCCGGGCTTTCGCAAACTCAAGGGCTGCATCGAGAAGCTGGCTAGCATCGTCATCGGCACCTACCACATCTCGGAACAAACGCATCTCTTTTTTCACTTGAGCGCTTTTGTCCGAGTGAGGAAACATAGGGTCAAGATATACGACAGCCGTCTGTGTAGCCTGCTGTTGAGCCATAAGCTGCGCCGCATTACCGTGCAGTAACGATAGCCTTTCAACAATATCAGCAATTTCGCTTTCCTGCTGCGCACGATATAAACCATCCGCTAACAGCGTATGCACAATGGGGGAGCGTTCCACCATCGTCACGTCGCAGCCGAGTGTTGCGAGCACAAAACTATCTTTACCGAGCCCTGCGGTTGCATCGAGTATTGTGGGGCGCACACCACTTTTAATTCCCACCGCTTTAGCAATCATCTGGCCACTACCGCCACCAAACTTGCGCCGATGTGCCACTGCACCGCTAACAAAGTCAGCCCAAACAGGCCCGGGCGCTTTCTTTCCCGTCTGTTGTAGCTGCACACCATCGTCGGTGCAGTACAACAAAAGTGGCCATTCACAAAACTTCAGTTGACCAACCACACCGACACAATCGAGTTGCAACTGTTCTGCTAAACGCTCGGCATGGGGAGCATGATAAGGAGATGATGCAGCCACGACAGGCTGCATCGTAAGTGTTTGTTCGTTCATTTAGATGGCTGGGACCATAAAGTAGACACAGAGCAACAGTATACCCAACGCGAAGCGATAAATAACGAACGGCAACATACCCACCTGATCGAGCCACTTCAAAAACAGGTGAATACAGGCCAATGCACTCACGCCAGACAACACAACGCCACCGGCAACAAATTCCCACTGCGCGGGCGTCGCGGTTTGCACTAACTCCAATGCTTTGTAAGCACCTGCAGCTGAAATAGCAGGGATCGAGAGCAAGAACGAGAAACGCGCAGCCGACTGCCGATCAAAGCCCAGCATTAATCCGGCGGACATTGTAATTCCCGAGCGAGAAGTGCCGGGAATCAAAGCAATAGCTTGCGCCACGCCAATCAGCATCGCTTCTTTAAAGGTGATTGCGCTGAGCGCTTTAACCTCGGTACGTTTCGCATCCGCCCACCAAAGCACCGCGCCAAAGATAATGGTCGTCCCCGCGATCACTAGCATTGAGCGGCCGTAGTGGTCGATGATGTCATTCATCAGGAAACCGAAGACCATCGCTGGAACGGTCGCGAAGATAACGAGCCAAGCGATATTACCATCAATACTTTTTTGGCCACGAAACGAGGCAAAAAACGCGCATAGCATACGTGCTACGTCATCGCGAAAGTAAAACACGACCGCCGCTAACGAGCCGACATGTACGCCCACATCAAACGCTAAACCTTGATCTTCCCAGCCCAATAACTGAGAGGGCAAAATCAAGTGTGCCGAGCTCGATATCGGCAGAAACTCTGTCAGCCCCTGAATTAACGCCAGAACGACAGTCTGGATCCAATCCATCTATTGTTGATCCTTCTTTTTCCAAGCCACTTCATCACGCAGGTAAACAGGCAGGGCATCTTCAGGGGCAACCATATCGCCCTTTTCAAATGCCGCCGCAGCCAAGCTAGCCATGCTCCCTGCTCGCGGATAGCATTCTACGTCTGGCTCGTTAACTGCGGACTGAATAGCTGCGCTCATATCCTCTAAATAACGCCATCCACTGCCCGCTGCGTGCCAAACATGCTCATCCGGTAGCGCAACATTGGCTGGGGCATCAACCCGCTCTTGATCAACCAGCACAGGCAAACCTGCATCAAGCCGGAACGCTCCCCAGTACACTTCATCCATACGCGCGTCGAGCGCCGCGATAACCCGCTCATGCCCCTGTTGATGCTGCTGTAGCGCGATCGCGGCTAATGTCGAAACCGGTACTAACGGTAGCTCAGCCGCGAAGGCCAACCCCTGCGCTACGCCTGTCGCGATACGGATCCCCGCGAAGGAACCCGGCCCGCGGCCAAAGGCGATCGCATCCAAGTCAGTAATAGCCAATTCAGCGTCGGCCAGTATCGCTTGCACCATCGGCAGTAGTTGCTGGGTATGTTGGCGCGGGATAACGCGAAAATCCTCTTTCACCTCGCCGTCTAAATAAAGAGCTACGGAACACGCGTCCGTCGAGGTATCGAGCGCTAAAATTTTTGCCATAAGGGAGCAATCCTAAAATCTAATCTATAGAGCGATGGTTAAGACTGTGTGTCATCAATAAGGTTCTGCCCCCAAGGAGGCAATAACGTTTGGTCGATACCGAGCTGCGATAAGATACGCGCAACGATGAAGTCGACCATATCTTCAACGGATTCGGGGCGATGATAAAAGCCTGGGCTAGCCGGCAAAATCACGGCGCCCATACGCGTTAGCTTGAGCATATGCTCAAGATGGATTTCAGAGTACGGTGCTTCGCGGGGTACTAAAATCAGTTGGCGACGCTCCTTTAACGCAACATCGGCCGCCCGTTCAATAAGGTTGTTACTCGCCCCCGTTGCAATCGCTGACAGTGAACCTGTACTGCAGGGGCACACCACCATACGGCTTGGCGCACCGGAGCCAGAGGCCACTGGCGCCATCCATTGCTCTTTCGCAAAGACCCGGATTTGCCCCTCTTTTGCGCCGTAAAGCTGGCTCAAGTGTTGCTCTAACTCGGCACTGCGGGTAGGTAACTCAACATCCGTTTCTGTTGCGGCCACCACATGAGCTGCACGGGATATCATCACCAATATCTGTACATTTGCTGCTACCAAACACTGCATGAGGCGCAAAGCATACTGCACCCCAGAAGCCCCCGTAATCGCTAAGGTTACGCGGTCAGCATAGTTATCCATGCTCACCTCCTAGGGCCTCAATAAGGCGTGAATGGATGCCGCCGAAACCGCCGTTACTCATAATGACCACATGGGATGGCGCAGCTGTTAACTCAGCTATCCGGGCAATTAGCGCATCAATATCGTTGTATACCTGCATATTGTCTTGACCTTCAACCACCTGTTCCAAAGACCAATCTAGCCCAGCGGGCTGGTACCACAGCGTGATATCAGCATCGGCCGCGCTGGCAGCGAGTTTGGCTTGGTGTGAACCTAAGCGCATGGTGTTAGAACGGGGTTCGATCACCGCAATGATGCGCTCATCGCCCACGCGCTTACGCAAACCTTGCAGAGTTGTTTCGATCGCCGTGGGGTGATGCGCAAAGTCGTCGTACACATGAACCCCGTTGATATCTGCCAGTTTTTCCATGCGCCGCTTGACGCCACCGAAACAACACAACGCCTCGATCGCATGGTGGGGTTGTACGCCCACATTACGAGCAGCGATCACCGCCATCAAACCGTTCGCCACGTTGTGTTGGCCGGTAAGCGGCCAGCTCACTTCACCTTGTAGCTCACCGTCATGGTAGATGCGGAAGCGGCTGCCATCAGGCTGGCTCAACTCGGTATACCAATCACCTTGCTCAGCTTCTAACGATGCCCTCACAACAGGTGCCCAAACGCCCTGCTCTAACACATCAGCAACAGCGCTATCATGCGCCGGTACAATGACTTGGCCATTGCTAGGCACCAGGCGGATACCGTGATGAAACTGGCGTTGAATCGCGGCCAAATCGGGGAAGATATCCGCATGGTCGTACTCAAGGTTATTGATAACAAAGGTACGAGGCAGATAATGAACAAATTTGGAGCGTTTATCGAAAAAGGCCGTATCGTATTCGTCTGCTTCGATAACAAAGAAGGGCGAGCCACCCAAACGCGCCGATACTGAAAAGTTCTGGGGCACGCCACCAATCAGATAGCCAGGTTCCATACCCGCATGTTCAAGCACCCATGCGAGCATCGATGCCGTGGTGGTTTTACCATGCGTTCCCGCCACCGCCAGCACCCAACGCTCTTGCAGGACATGTTCGTTAAGCCACTGCGGACCAGAGATATATCTAATCCCCTTATCCAGCACATATTCCACGGCTGGATTACCACGGGACATTGCATTACCCACGATAACCAGATCTGGCTCAGGGTCTAAGTGCTCCGGTAGATAGCCCTCCAACAGCTCAATACCATGGGCCTCCAACTGCGTGCTCATGGGTGGGTATACGTTCGCATCTGAACCCGTCACACGATAACCCAGCTCACGGGCTAAGATCGCCAGCGACCCCATAAATGTTCCACAGATACCCAAGATATGAATATGCACGCCATGCTCCTGTCATTTCGAATGGCGCTAATAATACCGGAAAGCCGCCCATTGAGCATGACGAAAAACAACACCACGACAGATCAGATTTACAACCGCCAGCGAGACAGACAGAATAGCGATCTACCCATGGAAGAGGCGAGTTATGCCAACCACAACCCACACACCCGAGAGCTGGATCGATGCTCTTAAAGTTTATCTGCACCCACGCGCCATCACTCTGCTCTTTTTCGGTTTCTCTTCAGGGCTTCCGCTCTTGTTGGTATTTGGCACACTCTCGTTTTGGCTACGAGAGGCGGGCGTAGAGCGCAGCCTGATCACCTACTTTTCTTGGGTTGGATTAGCGTACGGCTTCAAGTGGATCTGGGCACCGCTCATTGATCAATTGGCGTTACCCATACTCACCCCCTTACTGGGGCGGCGGCGCAGTTGGCTAGCATTTTCACAAGTTGCACTGGTTGCCAGTCTCGCAGGGCTCGGCATGGCGGATCCCAACGACGGCTTGCAAACGATGGCGTTGCTCGCCGTTGTCGTGGCATTTAGCTCAGCGACACAAGATATCGTGATCGATGCGTACCGTATCGAGTCCAGTGGCGAGCGCTTGCAAGCGGCGATGGCAGCAACCTATATGGCTGGGTATCGTCTAGCGATGATCGTAGCAGGAGCCGGGGCACTGGCGTTAGCGGCATGGTTCAGCGTCGACGCGAGCAGCTATGACTTAACCGCTTGGCGCTATGCCTATTTCGCAATGGCGGCTTTGATGTCCATTGGTTTGATCACCACACTCGTTGTTGCCGAACCTCCTGCGCCAACAAAAGATGACAGTTTAGAAGCCCAGCGCCAACATATCGTGGCTGCGAGTCAACAGTATGCTCATCTGCCTGTGCCTATTGCTCGTTTTGTGGGCTGGGCCTATATCGCGGTGATCTGCCCTTTTGCCGATTTCATTAAACGCTATGGGAAGCAGGCGCTCATCATCCTAGCGCTGATCGGTACCTACCGCATCTCAGATGTGATCTTGGGGATTATCGCGAACGTCTTCTATGTGGACATGGGATTTCAAAAGCAGGATATCGCGCAGATTATTAAGATCTACGGCGTCATTATGACGATTATTGGCGCAGCACTGGGTGGCGTGCTAGTGAACCGGATGGGCGTGATACGCGTGCTCTTTATCGGCGCATTACTCGTAGCGGCCACAAACGGTTTATTTGCTTGGCTTGCATCATTAGGCCCTGACACCCGTGCACTCACCTTAGTTATCTCGCTGGATAACTTAGCCGGAGGGATTGCAACGGCAGCCTTCGTAGCGTATCTCTCAAGCCTAACGAACATTCAATATTCAGCCACTCAGTATGCGCTGTTTAGCTCGGTTATGTTGCTATTTCCGAAATTTATCGGCGGCTTCTCTGGCGGGTTTGTTGATAACTTTGGCTATCAACCCTTCTTCCTGGGCGTGGCTCTACTAGGTTTGCCTATCGCAATTCTCGTGGTCTTGGCGGGTAGAGTCGAACAAAAAAATAAATGATAATTATTATCATTTACGAATGAGTCTCAATTTGATACTCTCACCTTAACAATAAGGAGAGCGAAACTATGTGTTATCAAATTGATGCATGGCTAGAACGGCCTGACCCTTACCTTCAAGTCGTCCATAAGGAGCGGAAAATTCCCGTTATTCAATGGCGGGGGCGTACTGTCAAGGAGATGATTGCAGACGGGCTGCTGTGCCCGAGTGATTTTTCCGATAGCAATGTGAATCAGCAGGAGCTACTCAAGGAGCTATTTCTGCTCTCGTGCATGGATGAGTATGCATAACGCGCAGACTAACGATCGATCTTTTTAAAGACAAACAAAAACGGCAGCCGAAGCTGCCGTTTTTCGTTGGTCTACGTTTAACCAACAAAGACGCGAGCGTTACGGAACATGCGCATCCAAGCACCATCTTCTGACCACTCAGAAGGCGCCCAGCTGTTAGTCGCAGCGCGGAATACACGCTCTGGGTGCGGCATCATGATTGTCACGCGACCATCATTGGTGGTTACACCAGAGATACCCATCGGCGAGCCATTCGGGTTAGCCGGATACGTCTCGGTGACTTGACCATAGTTATCCACATAACGCAGCGCCACTTGGCCTGAGCCTTGCAAGTTTGCCAGATGCGTTTCATCTTTAAACTCTGCACGACCTTCACCGTGAGCAATGGCGATAGGCATTTGTGACCCTGCCATACCCGATAGGAAGATCGAATTGCTCTGCTGCACTTCAACCATCGCAACACGCGCTTCAAACTGCTCAGACTGGTTACGCACAAAGTGCGGCCATGCTTCGGCGCCCGGGATCAGTTCATGCAGGTTCGATAGCATCTGGCAACCATTACAAACACCCAGTGCAAAACTGTCGCCGCGCTTGAAGAAGGCTTCAAACTGGTCACGTGCTACGCTGTTGAAGAGGATAGACTTCGCCCAACCTTCACCGGCACCAAGTACGTCACCGTACGAGAAACCACCACAAGCTACTATGCCTTTGAACTGATCTAACGTCACACGGCCTGCCAAGATATCGCTCATGTGAACGTCAACCGCAGCGAAACCTGCACGATCAAACGCAGCGCCCATTTCAACATGGCCGTTCACACCCTGCTCGCGCACGATAGCGATTGTCGGACGCACACCCGTGTTGATGAAAGGAGCTGCCACATCTTCGTTCACATCAAAGCTCAAGTTTGCACTCAAGCCTGGATCTGCTTTATCTAACAAACGGTCAAACTCCTGTTGTGCACATTCGGAGTTATCACGCATCGCTTGAACACGGTAAGACGTTTCAGCCCACCAGCGTTGCAGTTGAACACGCGCTTCGCTGTACACTTCCTCTTCATCGAAGTGGAAGTTGATCTGATCATCTTCGTTCAAAGCACCGATCACTTTAACGATATCGCCAAGACCCGCTGCATTGAGCTCAGTAAGTACCGTTTCTAAGTGCTCACGTTTAATCTGGACAACCGCTCCAAGCTCCTCTGCAAACATCGCTGCAGCAAGCTCAGTCTCATCCGCTGCCAGCATATCCAGTTTGATATCGATACCTGTGTGGCCAGCAAACGCCATCTCAGCTACCGTTGCAAAAAGACCACCGTCAGAACGGTCATGGTAAGCCAACAGCAACCCTTGCTCATTCAGTTCTTGAATCGCTTGGAAGAATGCAACCAACTGCTCTGGCTGGTCTGCATCAGGAACTTGCTGACCCACTTCGTTATAAACTTGTGCAAGTGCAGACAAGCCCAAGCGGTTTTGGCCATTACCCAAATCCAACAACAGCAGGTCAGTTTCGCCTTGGTCAGTTTTAAGTTCAGGCGTCAGTGTTTTACGTACATCGGTAACCGGTGCAAAACCTGTGATGATCAGCGACATCGGTGCTGTAACCGATTTATCCTCGCCCTCATCGTTCCATACCGTCCGCATTGACATCGAGTCTTTACCCACTGGAATTGTAATACCCAGCTGCGGACAAAACTCCATACCCACCGCTTTCACCGTGTCGTAGAGTTTTTCATCTTCGCCTGGGTGCCCTGCTGCACACATCCAGTTGGCTGACAATTTGATATCGATAATATCGTTGATGCGCGTGCCAGCTAAGTTTGTCACCGTTTCAGCGATGGCCATACGGCCAGAGGCTGGTGAATCAATCAACGCCAGCGGTGTACGCTCACCCATCGCCATCGCTTCGCCTGCATTGGTATCGAAGGCAGCGGTAGTTACTGCGCAATCCGCCACAGGTACCTGCCACGGTCCAACCATCTGGTCGCGAGCCACCATACCCGTGATGGAACGGTCGCCGATGGTGATCAAGAACGATTTAGACGCCACCGCTGGCAGTTTCATAACGCGCTCTGCGGCATCTTGTAGATCGATCTGGGTCGCATCAAATGCAGCGACGTCATAAGCCTTACGCTCAACCGAGCGATGCATTTTTGGTGGCTTACCAAACAGCACGCTCATCGGCAGATCAACGGGATTGTTCTCGAAATGGTTGTCGCTCAGCGTGAGGTGCTTCTCTTGCGTAGCTTCACCTACAACCGCGTAAGGGCAACGCTCACGTGCACAAATGGCTTCAAAGCGCGCTAGATCTTGCGGCTCAACGGCTAACACGTAGCGCTCTTGCGCTTCGTTACACCAGATCGCCAGCGGGCTCATACCCGGTTCATCATTGTTGACATTACGCAGCTCAAAGTTGCCGCCACGGCCGCCATCTTTCACCAACTCAGGGAAAGCGTTCGATAAACCACCCGCGCCCACATCGTGGATAAACGCGATAGGGTTTTCATCACCTAGCTGCCAGCACTGATCGATCACTTCCTGACAACGACGCTCAAGCTCAGGGTTATCACGCTGCACGGATGCGAAATCCAGATCTTCAGATGAAGAACCAGAGGACATTGAGGATGCAGCACCGCCACCTAGGCCGATCTGCATCGCAGGTCCACCTAAGCAGATCAGCTTGGCACCCACGGCAATTTCGCCTTTATCGACATGCTCGGTACGAATATTACCGAAACCACCGGCGATCATAATCGGCTTGTGATAACCACGCACCTCTTCGCCCGCAGCGCCATTAACTTGCTGCTCAAACGTACGGAAGTAGCCGTTAAGGGCCGGACGGCCAAACTCATTGTTAAATGCCGCGCCACCGATTGGGCCTTCAAGCATAATATCAAGAGCACTCACGATACGTGATGGCTTGCCGTATTGGCTCTCCCACGGCTGTTCGAAGCCAGGGATATTTAGATCAGAGACGGTAAAGCCAGTTAAACCCGCTTTTGGTTTTGAGCCTTTACCCGTTGCACCCTCATCACGGATCTCACCACCAGAGCCTGTCGCGGCACCCGGATGCGGTGCAATCGCTGTTGGGTGGTTGTGAGTTTCAACCTTCATCAGGATGGCAATCTCTTCCTGATTGTAGCTGTACTCTTTGCTGTCTGGTTTCGGGAAGAAGCGGCCTGCTGTCGCGCCGTTCATCACTGCGGCGTTATCGGAGTACGCTGAAAGAATGTTCTCGCCGCCCACCTCGTTGGTATTACGAATCATCGCAAACAGAGATTTAGCCTGCGCTTCGCCGTCGATATCCCAAGAGGCATTGAAGATTTTATGGCGGCAGTGCTCAGAGTTTGCCTGTGCAAACATCATTAGCTCAACATCGTTCGGGTTGCGGCCCAAGCCTTGGAACGCGTCAACCAGATAGTCGATCTCATCTTCCGCTAGGGCAAGACCAAGCTCAGTGTTAGCGGCTTCAAGTGCGCTGCGGCCACCGGCTAGGATATCCACAGAGGTCATTGGCGCTGGGGCATCTTCGCGGAACAGCTGCTCGGCAGCTCCGATCTCTGGCAGCACCGCTTCAACCATGCGGTCATGCAAGATGTGAGCAGCTTTCACCTGCTGTTCACCCGTCAACTCTACACTAGCGTCCACGTAATACGCGATGCCGCGTTCCAGACGATTGATTTTGCTCAAGCCGCAATTTCTGGCAATATCGGTAGCCTTGCTTGACCAAGGTGAGATGGTGCCAGGACGAGGAACCACCAGCTGTAACAAGCCGGTAGGGTCTTGGACTTCTGCTTTTGGCCCGTAAACCAAAATGGTGGATAGCACGTTGTGCTCCGCCTCGGTTAATGCCTCGTTGAGGTCGGCGAAGTGGTAGAATTCACCATAAACTGATGTAATCTCAGGGATTTCGCTTTGTAAAGCAGCTAACAGTTTATCGTGTCGGAAGGCAGAAAGAGCGGGTGCTCCACGCATTACTAGCATGTTGATATCAAGCCTCTTAAATGAGCCAAAACAGACTGGAAAATTAAGCCGCTAGTTTACCTGAAACTGGCATATAAGTACCAGAAACCGCCTTATGTTATTTGACCTTCGCCGAAAAACAGACGTTCTACACCTACTCACCTTTATGGTGGTGTTAGCTTTGCCTGCGCTCGTCTCCTTTAACTCCATGACTCAGCTTGAAGCGATTCAAAAGAATGGCCAGCTGCGTGTTGCCACACGAAATACGCCAAGCTCCTACTTTATCGATAAAGGACAACCCGCCGGGTTTGAGTATGAACTGGCGCAGGCCTTTGCTGAGCATATCGACGTAGAGCTAGAGCTACTGGTTCCAGATACCATCACAGGCTTATTTGAGGCGGTCAAACTTCGTGATGCGCACCTTGCCGCAGCAGGTATCAACATTTCCGAGACACGCAGTGACCTTTATCAGTTCTCTGTACCCTACTCAATGAGTACATCAACAGTGATCTATCGGGAAACCCGCGGCAAGAAAGCACCTAAGACCACCGCTGATTTAGTGGGTAAAGAGCTACTGATATTGGCCGATTCGATTCAGTCAGAGCAGCTAAATGCCATAAAAGAGAGCGATTACCCTGAACTGGCTTGGCACGAGACCGACGAGCTTACCAGTACCGATATTCTCGATCAGGTCTTCAATAAAAACGTCGACTACGCCATTGTCGACTCCACGATTTTTGAATCCCAAAGCTCATTCTACCCAGGTCTGAAAAAAGCGTTCACGATCGGCCAAGCACAACCTATGGCTTGGGTATTATCGCCAAATCAAGATGGCTCCATCCGTCGGGCTGTGAATAAGTTTTTGCAACTGCCAGAAACCAAAACGCTCATTACACAGCTCAAAAAGAAGTACTTTGAGCGTCGCAACCCCCTCAACTACTTCGATACGGTCACGTTTCGCCGCGATATGGAAACACGCTTACCCAAGCTTGAGCAGTACTTTTATATGGCAGAGCAAGAAACTGATATCGATTGGCTCCTGCTTGCCTCGGTGGCATATCAAGAGTCCCACTGGAAGGCGGATGCGGTTTCACCCACCGGCGTAAAAGGGATCATGATGTTGACCCGTGCTGCGGCAAAAGAGGTGGGCGTCACTGATCGTACTGACCCGATCCAAAGCATCATGGGCGGCGCGAAGTACCTGACAATTGTGAAAGCAAAGATCCCCGAGCGAATCCCAGAACCTGATCGCACGTGGTTTGCCTTAGCGGGATACAATGTGGGCTTTGGTCATCTTGAGGATGCGCGTGTTTTGGCTCAACGTGCTGACAAAAACCCCGATAGCTGGAAAGATGTGCGTCAGTTTCTGCCGCTGCTCTCGAAGGCGCGCTACTTTAAAACCGTTAAGCACGGCTATGCCCGTGGCCAAGAGCCGGTACAGTACGTCAGCAATATCCAGAAATATATAGAGCTATTGAAGTGGGAGAAACAGATTGCAGCGATCCGCCGAGCACGAGAGGAGGCCGCAAAAGCGGAACAAGAGGATGAGCTAGAGCCAGCAACACTGCTCGAGCTAGACGATATCCCCTCCGCTTTGTGATGCTTCCAACTTACGCTGCGCCTTAGCCGCTTTCTGGGCGGCGCGGCGTGCTTTAAAAAACGCGCTCAACTTGTCACTGCAAATTTCGGCGAGCACACCACCGATTGGCTCAACCCGGTGGTTAAGCCAACCCTCTTCTAAGAACTGTTGCTGGCTCTCAATTACCCCAGCTTTAGGCTCTGTCGCGCCGTAAACCAAGCGCCGTATGCGGCTGTGCACAGAAGCTCCGGCACACATGCTGCAAGGCTCTAGCGTCACATAAAGATCAGCATCGACTAAGCGGTAATTTTCAATACGCTGAGCAGCGTCTCGCAACGCGATAATCTCCGCATGGGCAGTCGGATCGCGGCGGCTTATCGGCTGATTCCAACCTTGGCCAATCACCTCTCCATCCAAAACGACAACCGCCCCCACAGGCACCTCACCTATGGCCGCCGCCTTATCTGCCAGCAGCAAAGCTAAACGCATCCACTTTTCATCTTCGCTTTGCTGATCTTGATCTTCCGCCACGCCTTAACCTACAAATTAACACCGATTTTGCGCTGCTAAGTGTATCTCGCGCTCTGGTAAATGCCCAGACTACACGACCAGAACTCCCATGTTCAGGGCGTCTCCTCAAGGCAATCCATCAACTGCGTTTCGAAGCTCTCATCGACTCTGTCGGCAATCAGCTCGATGCGGCTCTCTAAGCAATCATCAAGTACAACTTCCATCAGTCCATCGGCTGTCATGTTGTAGCCAAAGACACCCTCTGTGGTGATAAAGACCGCTTTCATGCGCTCCACGCTCAAGCCCTTCAGTAAAGCGACAAGTTGGCGACGATCAAACGTTTTTTCAGGCGAAAAGCGCCAGCCCATGCTGGTGAAGCCTTCGCCCTCATTGCGTGCGCTCAGCACACCAGAGTCTGGTAGAGGCAGTTCAGAAGCAACCGGCTTACTGTGTCCATGGTGATGCACATGCTCCTTAGTAGAGTACTGCGTAGCGCCCACGAGCAAATCAAGTGATAGCTCACCAAACTGCGTAAACGTTACCTCAGCCCCTGTTCGACCATGGGTTTCGATATAATCGACCAGCCGCGCTTGGTCGCCCACAGCGTATAGATCCTGCTTATTTCCCACCACCCGATCAGCGATCGCAATCTGTTGATTAAAGGTATCGTGCTCTGTGTAGCGCCGATCAGCGAGGTTACGGGCATCCACCAGCGTGATGGTTTTTTGCAGCGATAACACCTCTTGATAGTGCTCCGAGTTCAGCACCGCCAGCACCTCTTTCGGATGACCAAGCCCAGTTGGCTCAATCAACAAGCGGTCGGGCTTCGCTTTGGCGAGTAGCTGGTTGAGTGCAATCTGCATTGGCAAACCCGCCGCACAGCACATGCACCCTCCCGGTACTTCGCGGATGAAAACCTGCTCTGAGTCAGCGCCCTGACCATCGAGCAGACTGCCATCTACGCCAATCTCACCAAACTCGTTGACCAGCACTGCCCAGCGCTGATCGCTGGGCTTGCTTTTGAGCAGATGCAAAATAGCGGATGTTTTACCCACCCCGAGAAAACCCGTGATGATATTCGTTGGCACCTGAGCAACAGGTTGGCCTTTAGAGCTCATTGGCGATTCTCCGGTACCCTTGTACCAGTGTATGGTTGGCAGAAACCACCGATTCTGAAAAGGCAGAAAACTCGGGTGGCACTTTCGAGATAGATGCCAAATCAAACCCTGCCCCAATATTAGTCATCGGAGGCACGTGAAAACGCTCGGGCAGATCTAATCCATCGACCACACTATTGTGACGAATGACACATCCTTCGCCAATAACCGCGTTGAACACCACGGAGTTAAAGCCGATAAAAACATCATGACAGACCTCACAAGGGCCATGGATGATGGAGCGATGTGCGATCGATGAACGTTCACCAATCGTGACGGCAGCACCCGCTTTGGAGTGAATGACCACGCCGTCTTGGATGTTGGTATCGCGCTTGATATGGATCGCCTCCATCTCTCCTTGCTCGTTAACCTCATCAGCGCGGATCACCGCATAAGGCCCAATGAACACATTATCTTCGATGATAACTTTGCCACAGATGATGGCGGTTGGATCAATAAACGCCGTTTCAGACACGCGCGGCATATCGCCACTTGGATTTTTTCTTAGCATAGAACTCTCATTAACATTGTCATTATGTGGCTCAGCTCAGGTGAGCTAGCGCGAAAAACTCAGTGCCTGCCCAAGGTTCTGTTGAACGGCACCTTCCGTATCACGATAAGCCTGCACCCCATTAACCCAAGTGCGCTTGATACGCGCAGCAAACTCCACGCCCGCAAAAGGTGACCAACCACAGTGATAGAGGCTGTTGGCATCGGAAACCAAGGTACGCTCGCTAAAATCTGCCAACACAAGATCTGCAAAATAGCCTTCACGGATATAGCCACGTTCGTCAACACCGTAGCGAATAGCTGGATTGTGGGAGACTTTTTCAACCACCTGAGTGATTGATAAACGCCCTTTAGCAACCTGATCAAGCAAGCTCGGCAATGCGTGCTGAACCAGCGGCAAACCCGCTGGCGCTTGATCATAAGCAACCTGCTTCTCTACTAAGGTATGTGGAGCATGGTCGGTAGCAATAATGTCGATCTGGCCGCTATGCAGTGCTTTGATCAGCGCTTCGCGATCAGATGCGGTTTTGATCGCTGGGTTACATTTAATCAAGTTACCCAGAGCACCGTAGTCCTCATCGCAAAACCAAAGGTGGTGAACACACGCCTCGGCGGTAATCTGCTTGCCAGCAACAGGGCCAGCTGCGAACAGCGCTAGCTCTTTGGCCGTGGTGATATGCAAAACATGCAGTTGGCTAGCGTACTGTTTCGCCAGTGACACCGCATAAGAGGAGGATGCAAAACAGGCCTCGGCATCCCTTATAACGGGGTGATCATGGATGGTTAGCTCAGGCTTATTACGTAAAAGCTGAGCACGATTTTGGCTGATCACCGGGCCACTCTCACAGTGGGTAACGATCAAGACAGGCGAGTCACGAAAGATCGCTTCGAGCGCTTGCGGCTGCTCCACCAACAAACTGCCGGTTGACGCTCCCATAAAGACTTTCACACCGCAGCAACGCCGCGGATCAAGGCGCTTAATCTCTTCGAGGTTATCTTCGGTTGCGCCAAGATAGAAAGCATAGTTTGCTAATGAGTGGCGCTTGGCGATGCCATATTTATGCTCCAATGCTTCCACCGTTGTTGTCGACGGGTTTACATTGGGCATCTCCATGTAGCTGGTGATTCCTCCGGCAACAGCAGCGCGTGATTCACTCGCAATTGATCCTTTGTGCGTTAAGCCGGGCTCTCGGAAGTGCACCTGATCATCAATCATACCTGGCAGCAGAAAAGCCCCACCCGCTTCCACCACGTCATCATCAGATCGAGCGGTAATTGATGCTGCTACCTGCTCGATGCGCTGACCAACAATCCGTACATCTCGCTCTAGTACATCACCTTCGTTCACCACACGGGCATTTTTAATTAATATTGCTGGCATTGCCTTGAGAACCTCCACGCAGTTAAAACAGCTTGCCATGTCGGAGCAGCAACGATTACTCAATGAAAGGCAAACTGAGACAAGGCATAAAAACACCTTAATGTTATATTATAACATTTCACATTTATAGATCTGAAACCAATAGATCTCGACTAGCTTTAGAACAGGACTCGATAAGCGTGCACTTTTTGCTCTGGTGCAACACCATTTATAAATTCAGGACACAAAAAAGCCCGCTACAGGAGCGGGCTTGGATACTTTATTCACGAATTAAGAGGTGATTATTCCCACTCAATCGTTGCCGGTGGCTTAGAGCTCACATCGTATGTCACACGTGACACATGCGGAATCTCATTGATGATACGGCTAGATACTGTCTCCAGCAGCTCATAGGGCAAGTGAGCCCAACGAGCTGTCATAAAGTCGATAGTCTCAACTGCACGCAGCGCGATAACATACTCGTAACGGCGGCCATCACCTACAACACCTACCGATTTAACCGGCAGGAACACAGCGAAAGATTGGCTAGTTTTGTGATACCAGTCTGCGTTGTGTAGCTCTTCTAGGAAGATAGCATCCGCTTCACGCAAAATATCCGCATACTCTTTTTTCACTTCGCCAAGAATACGAACGCCCAAGCCCGGTCCTGGGAATGGGTGGCGGTAAACCATATCGTACGGCAAGCCTAGCTCTAGGCCGATCTTACGCACTTCATCTTTGAAGAGTTCGCGCAGCGGCTCCACCAGATCCATCTTCATATCTTCTGGCAGGCCACCCACATTGTGGTGCGACTTGATAACGTGCGCTTTGCCAGTTTTAGCGGCCGCAGACTCGATGACATCAGGGTAGATAGTACCCTGCGCCAAAAACGGCACATCTTTCAGCTTCGCAGCTTCATCATCGAATACTTCGATGAATGTGTTACCGATAATCTTACGCTTGGCCTCAGGGTCGTTTTCACCTGCCAGACGGCCTAGGAACAGATCTTCAGCATCCGCGCGGATCACACGCACACCCATGTTCTTAGCGAACATGTCCATTACCTGATCGCCTTCGTTTTTACGCAATAAGCCATTATCAACAAAGACACAGGTTAGCTGATCACCAATCGCTTTATGCAGCAAGGCCGCCACAACAGATGAATCAACACCGCCAGACAGACCCAACAGAACTTTCTGGTTACCCACCTGAGCGCGGACTTTCTCGATCTGATCAGCAATGATGTTCGCAGGGTTCCATAACGCTTCTGTTTGACAGATCTCCAACACAAAGCGCTCTAGGATTCGACCACCCTGTTTGGTGTGGGTCACTTCCGCATGGAACTGAATGCCGTAGAAGTGTTTCTCTGGATTACACATGGCTGCGATAGGTGCAGACTCAGTCGATGCGATGATACTGAAGCCCTCAGGCAGTTCAGTGACCTTATCGCCATGGCTCATCCAAACATCAAGTAACAATGCGCCATTGTTAGCGATGTGATCTTCGATACCTTCTAGCAAACGGCTTGGGCTACTTGCCAAACGTACTTTGGCGTAACCAAATTCGCGCTTCTCGGATGTTTCAACCTTGCCACCCATCTGTGCAGCCATGGTTTGCATGCCGTAGCAAATGCCGAGAACCGGCACACCCATATCAAACACGACTTCTGGCGCACGTGGCGAGTCACCTTCAGTAACTGACTCAGGACCACCAGCTAGGATGATTCCTTTAGGGTTGAATTCACGAATGTCTGCTTCTTCCATATCCCAAGCATGGATTTCACAGTAAACACCGATTTCACGAACACGGCGCGCAATCAGCTGCGTGTACTGGGAACCGAAGTCGAGAATCAGGATTCGTTGAGCGTGGATATCTTTGGTCATAACCTTTTGGTCTCTTTACTCTTGCGACCTTAGTGTCGCCGCAAAAAAAAAAGGGGGCGGAACAACATCCACCCCTCTTTCCAGAGTTAATCAAATTAGCCTACACGATAGTTCGGCGCTTCTTTCGTAATGCTCACATCGTGGACATGGCTTTCACTCATGCCGGCATTGGTGATACGTACAAACTCAGGCTTAGTGCGCATCGTTTCAATATCTGCGCTGCCCGTGTAACCCATAGAGGCACGTACACCACCCATCAGCTGATGAACAACACCAACCATCGGGCCTTTACATGCAACACGGCCTTCAATACCTTCCGGTACGAGCTTCTCAGCACCCGCTGTTGCGTCTTGGAAATAACGATCTGATGAACCAGAGCTTTGCGCCATTGCACCAATCGAGCCCATACCGCGGTATGACTTGTAAGCTCGGCCTTGGAACAGCTCAACCTCACCCGGTGCTTCATCTGTACCTGCCAGCATTGAACCCACCATAACGGCAGATGCGCCCGCGACAATCGCTTTAGCAATATCGCCAGAGAAGCGGATACCGCCATCAGCAATCAAAGGAACACCACGGTCTTTCAGTGCAGCCGCGACATTTGCCACCGCCGAGATCTGCGGTACGCCGATACCCGAAACGATACGCGTTGTGCAGATTGAACCTGGGCCGATGCCTACTTTAACACCATCAGCGCCTGCATCAGCCAGCGCGATAGCGGCTTCTGCTGTTGCGATATTACCGCCAATGACCTGCACCTCTGGGAAGTTTTGCTTAACCCATGCAACGCGATCGATAACACCTTTAGAGTGGCCGTGAGCGGTATCAACGATAATGACATCAACACCCGCTTCAACCAGCGCTTTAACGCGCTCTGGTGTTTCTGGGCCGGTACCTACCGCCGCGCCAACAATCAAGCGACCTTGAGAGTCTTTAGCCGCATTAGGGAATGCTTCCGCCTTGTACATATCTTTTACGGTCATCATGCCCTTCAATTTGAAGTCAGCATCCACCACTAAGATCTTTTCAATGCGGTGCTTGCGTAGCAGATTACGTACCTTGTCTTTATCTACGCCCTCTTCCACCGTAACGAGGCGCTCTTTCGGCGTCATGATCGATTCAACAGACGCATCTAGGTAGTTTTCAAAACGCATATCACGGCTAGTGACAATACCGACCAACTCGCCGTTATCGATAACCGGGAAGCCAGAGAAGCCCAGCTGTGCTGCCATTGCACGAAGCTCACCCACCGTCATATCTGAAGAACAGGTGATAGGGTCGCTCACAACGCCAGCTTCGTATTTTTTAACTTTACGAACCTCTTCAGCTTGCTCTTCGACCGTCAGGTTTTTGTGTACGATACCGATGCCACCTTCCTGAGCCATCGCGATAGCAAGGCGCGACTCGGTAACGGTGTCCATTGCGGCAGACACGAGAGGGATGTTAAGTTGGATGCCTTTCGTCAGGCGGGTCTGCAGAGACACCTCTTTTGGAAGCACTTCTGAATAGCCTGGAACCAGCAACACGTCGTCGAAAGTCAATGCTTCTTCAGCGATTCGCAACATTGTTTAATAGCCCGTGATTGGTGGAAAAATTAAACACCTCATTATACAGATGACGCTTTAGTCTAACAATGCGTTTACGCCGCAAAGCCCCCTATTTTCTGTAGCTACTGCCCATCCGAATCGAGTTTAGATAGTATGGCGGCTATGCAAAATTTATCAGTTTCCAAACACCATGCGCTCTCGGTGAGTGAACTTAACCGTCAGGTCAAAAATTTACTCGAAGCATCCTTTATCGAAATTCGTGTTAGCGGCGAGATATCCAATTTCGCGCGACCAAGCTCAGGCCACTGGTACTTCACGCTAAAAGACCATAAAGCCCAAGTGCGCTGCGCTATGTTCCGCAACGCCAATCAGCGGGTCGGCTTCACCCCCAAAGAGGGAGACCAAGTGGTGTTAAGTGCCAACGTCAGCCTCTATGAGGGCCGCGGGGACTTCCAGCTTATCGGACGCATGCTCGAAAAAGATGGCGTTGGCCAACTGCAACAAGCCTTCGAGCGATTAAAAACGCAACTTTCTCAGGAAGGCTTATTCGATGCGCATCACAAACAGGCTATACCCACTCTGCCTGCACATCTTGGTGTCATTACATCACCCAGCGGCGCAGCCATTCACGATATTCTCTCGGTGCTAAAGCGCCGTTATCCGGGACTGCCTGTCACAATCTACCCCGCTGCAGTACAAGGAGAAGATGCTCCGGCACAACTGCGCAGAGCATTGCGCCAAGCGCAGCAGCACGCTGTGGCAGACTTGCTGGTTATCGGGCGCGGCGGCGGCTCGCTGGAAGATCTATGGGCATTCAATGATGAAGCACTGGCACGCGATATTTTTAACTGCCAACTCCCAATCATTAGCGCTGTTGGGCACGAGGTGGACTTCTCCATCTCTGACTGGGTTGCAGACGTGCGTGCACCCACACCTTCAGCAGCAGCTGAGCTGATCAGCCCCGACCAAGACGCGTTACGCATGCAGCTTGACCGCCATGAGATGGCATTGAAACGCCTCCTGCGCCAGCAGGTACAGCAGCAGCGCGAGCGGATCTTGCAGTTAAAACGACGGCTGCGCCATCCAGGCGAGCGCCTGCGAGAACAGCGCCGACATCTCACCAGCTTAGAGTCGCGCTTAAGACGCAGCATGGAGCACCGTTTACTCACGGCGCGCAGCCGTGTAGACATAACACGGGGGCGCTTAATCACGCCCAATGATAGGCTAGCCATGGCCCAAGCCCAGCTCACCGCATTGGATCAACGGCTACAGCGCGGCATGCATGCGACACAAGAGCAGCATCACTACCAGCTCGCCAATCTGGCCGCGCGCCTGAACAGCATCAGCCCACTCGCAACACTCGAACGGGGCTACGCTATTGTCAAAAACGCACAAGGAGAAGTGGTCACAGATGCAGCCCAATTGCACAGCGGCGATCAGATCAGCGCAACGCTAAACCGAGGGACTGTAACGGCCCGTGTCGAGTCAGCCGGGAACTAGCGTGCACCGCGCATCTATAGGGAAAATATGCTAGCCTTGCGGCTCAATTTACAAGGTGAAAGACATGTCTGAACAGAAGTACACAACGCTAGAACAGCACGCAAGTTACGGTATTGGCCGTCAAATGGGCGACCAATTGGCACAAAACGGTTTTGAGGGTATCGACCTTGATGCTGTTGCTCAGGGCCTAAAAGACTCTTACGAAGGCAAAGAGTTAGCGGTACCAGTAGCTGATATCCAAACAGCTTTTAACGAAATCAACCGCCGCATCCAAGAAGCACGCGAAGCCGCAGCAAAAGAAGCTGCAGCAGCGGGTGAAGCTTACCTTGCTGAAAACGCGAAAAAAGATGGCGTTGTGGTACTGGATTCAGGGCTACAGTACGAAGTTGTGGAAGCGGGTGATAGCAGTGCTGCAAAACCAAGCGCTGACTCAACCGTTCGTGTTCACTACCATGGCACATTCACAGACGGCAATGTCTTCGATAGCTCCTACAACCGCGGCGAACCGGCTGAGTTCCCAGTCGGTGGCGTTATTGCAGGCTGGACAGAAGCTCTGCAACTGATGAACCCAGGTGCAAAATGGCGCCTAACGATTCCGTACCAGCTGGCGTACGGCGCACAAGGTTCACCAGGCGGTATTCCTCCGTATGCGACACTGGTGTTTGATGTAGAGCTGCTCGACATCGTATAAAACGCAGCGGCCTGCCGAGTTTCAACTGGCAGGCCGTTTCTTTCTTTTGAGTCAACAGATCCACACTATGCAACTGCACTACTCCATCCAAGGCCAAGGTGAGCCGCTCGTTATTCTGCACGGGCTTTTCGGTACACTCGAAAACTGGGGCGCACAAATCAAAACGCTAGCTGAGCAATTCACCGTGATCGCGGTTGATATGCGTAATCATGGTCGTAGTCCTCACGATAGCGAGATGACCTACCCCTTGATGGCTGATGATGTGATCGAACTGCTCGACCACTTAGGGCTCGATACGGTCAATTTAATGGGCCATTCAATGGGCGGTAAAGCGGCGATGCAATTGGTACTTAATTACCCAGAGCGGGTAAAACGCTTAATCGTTGTGGATATTGCACCCGTTGAGTACGAGCATCACCATGTGGATGTTTTCAAAGGGCTTCGCGCCGTTGATACCGAACAGCTCACCTCGCGCGGTAGTGCTGATCAGCAGTTACAGGCATACGTCCCTGAGCTTAGTGTGCGCGCATTTTTATTGAAGAACCTCTACCGCAATGCGGAAAAGCGCTTTGCTTGGCGCATGAACCTTGATGCACTCGAGTACCAATATCAGCACATTAGCCAAGCGCCTACAGGCACCCCTTTTGAGCAACCCACGCTCTTTATCAAAGGTGCTAACTCCAACTATTTGCTGCCAGAGCACCGCGACACCATTCTGAGCCTATTTCCACAGGCCACCTATAAACTGATCCAAGGCGCAGGCCACTGGCCTCATGCCGAGAAGCCGGCACTTTTCAGCAAGATAGTGCAAACATTCCTGAGCGCTTAGGCGCGCCTTAACTGCCAGCGGCTAAGTGAATGCCATACCGCTGGCGGCGTAAAGATCACAACATTACCTAACAGCACCAAACCCAACCCGGCAAACGCTTCAAGTGACCACTGGTATCCCTCATAAAAGGTTGAAAGCGACAGCGCCACCACAGGGAATAGCACTGTTGCATAGGCTGCTTTCTCAGAGCCTATGCGGCCCACCAGCATTAAATACACGGTAAATCCGATAACGGTTCCCGGAACAGCCAGATATAGTAAGGCAGCCCAATATATCCAGTCATCGGTCAACTGATAGGTGACATCATTGAATTCAACCAGCATCAGCAACAATAAAACACCATAAAACATCGCCCATGCATTAGACGAAGCCGGGCGTATCTGTTGCGCTTGCAACATCTTGGATAACATATTGCCACAAGAAAAAAACGCGACACCCAGCAAACACCACGCCACACCGACCAACATCATACTGCCGCCTGCGGATATTTCGGGCAGAAACAACAGCGCCACACCTAAAGCACCGATCACAGCACCGAGCAAGACCACCGCCGATGGCCGCTGTTTAAACCATAACCAGCTATTAAATGCGTTAAAGACCGTTGCCAACGAGAAGATCACCGACACCAAGCCGCTCGTCACAAAACCGGTTGCGGTATAAAACGCATAGAAGTTGAAGCAGAACAAACAACTTCCTTGCATAAAGCAAAGTACATGTTGGCGCATCGTCAGCGCCTGCAATCGGCGACTGATGAGCAACATCGCGAACATAATCATGCCCGCCAGCACGAAGCGATAAAGTATCGATAACTCCACCGGCATATCCCCTACTTGCAGCTTTATCGCTAGCCACGTAGAGCCCCAAACCAATACAACAACGACATACAACAGCACATTTACCATAACAACCTCGCATTTTGCCAATGCGGCTATTATTCCAATGGGGATAACACAGAGCTGGCAAAAAGATGCGGCTTTGGTAAAAACTTGCGCTTTTTTGCCACTTGATAGAGTTTTTTAGCGACAACTTTCATATTATGAAATGGAGTCACATACAGAACATAATCATGAACGGTATCGATCAGCTCCTAGTCTACAAACGCTTAGCGGAATCCAATGCCCAGTTGCACAAGCATCAGCAGCTGGAGGACAACTATGGCTTGGCGATCTGGAGTAACCACCATGACCACACCAGCTATCAGGCGCCCGGCCACCACACCTTGAGTTGCTATATCGAAGGAGGCTTCGATACTGTGCGCCGATCAGGGCGGCAGCGCTTAACCGGTGGAGCACCCGGCAAGATCTGCCTGATGCCTGCCGATCATCAATCTGATTGGGAGATAGAGGGCCATCTGAGCTTTGTCCACCTTTACTTCAACGATGCCAAAATCGACGAACTAGCCGAGCAAGTTCACGACAGCAGCTTTAGCGGCGGCTTACCCGATCTGACATGGGTTGATAACAGCTGGATCATGACCTTTTGCCAGCAGATACTTCTCAATATCCCTTGGCACGAACAGAGCCAACAAACAGCCCTCTCACAAGCAGGGAACATGCTCATTTTGCACCTACTCAGTGAATATGGAGGTGCTAAAAAGCTCCCCGCTGTAAAGGGTGGTTTGGCTCCCGCAACCCAGCGTTTTTTAATCGATTATATCGAAGCGAACTTGGGCAGTGCGCTAACCATCGAGCAGCTTGCGGCGCAAGTGCAGTTGAGCCCTTATCATTTCGCACGAATGTTCAAACAGAGCTTTGCACAGACGCCCCACCACTACATTACCGAGCGGCGTTTGCAGGCGGCATATCAAGCGATACGCCAAGAAGATATGTCATTGAGTGATTTGGCAGCGGGGTTTGGCTTCTCTGATCAAAGCCATTTTGGTAAGGCGTTTAAAAAGCGTTTCAAGCAAACACCGAGTCAATATCGGCGCGCTTGCTCAAGCGCTATACATTCCTATCGATAACCGACCCTTCAGGGAACAACTTTTCGGCGACGCCTGCATCGATAAGGCGCTGATTAACTTGGCGCATCGTCTCGTTGATCGCATTTAAACGCTCATTAAACGCCTCAAGGGACTCCTGAGTACGGCGTTTATTCTCTTGACGCAGTTGATCTGACTGCTGAGTATTCTCTTTCGCTTGCTCCGTTTGGTCGGTGGAGCTTTGCTCATCCTCACGCGCTTGGGTCGCCTCTTCTGCACGCGCAAGCTCCGCCTCTTGATTCGCTTTAGCGATCTCGGCTCGCGCCTCGGCAGCCATAGATCTAGCTTCAGCAGCTACCCGCCGGTCAGCATCAGATGGTTCCGACACTGATAGCGCCGCTCGCATGATCGTTTCTGCTTTTTCCAACGTGGCTTGGGGGTCATTTGCGACCGGCGATGTATCAATTCGGACCTCACCATCGACCGCATATAAACGCCCATCGGGGCCTTTTTGATAGGTGTAACTGGGCGCAGAGGTATGTTCGCCACCAATCGCAGCGTGCGCTCTTTCGTGGGCTTTTACCTCACGGTCGCGCTGGGCGAGCTCTCGTACTTGGACAAGCTCAGCCTGCTCTTGAGCACGCTCGGAAGCTAGATTCGTGGTGGCTTCGCTGCCCGCTACTCGCTGATCAGCAGTCGTGACATCACCGCTACGCTCTTGCCCAACTGGTGCGTTCGTAGACGCTACCGAGGTGGTTGCAGTTGTCGCACGCTCGCTGTCAGGACGAGCGCTCCCCGAGCTAGTCAGTCCTAACTCTTGCCCTGCAGAGCGGGGAAGCTGTGATGAGAGCTGATTGATCATAGCTCGGCCACTAAACGGTGGGGAAGGTTACGCGCTTACGCCCGCACGTCGATATTAGTGCCAAGTACTTCGCTAGCATCCGAGACAACCTTCGTTGTTGGCGCTTGCGCATTTGGGTCCACTGTTGTTTGTTGGACCGCATTATCGACAGGCCGACCAGAAGCGATCTCTGCTACTTCCGGTTTACCTGTACCGTTATTGTCGCCCGCCACTTTGGGTGTGTTATCTGCGACACGGTTGGTGCTGTAAGCACCTGAGTACAACGCACCTGTAATATTCATGGTTTCACCTAGAGCCTTAGTTGATAGATTTCCGTACTCCAAGTATAGACCAGAGAAAGATTACTGTTCAATTTTTAGCCACTAAAATTTCTTCAGTGATCGTTGATCAACGGAGCTAACGATAGGTGCTCAGCAACCTGTTCGATGGTAAGCGCTTCAAGCCACGGCACCACCCCCAAACAAGGCGCTGGGATCATGCGCTGTAGCGTAGCTAAGTTCTCATCCGGGCAGCTCATATCGGGATCAATCGAGTTAGCCACCCAACCGGCAAGCGCCAAGCCATCACGCTGGATCGCCTCCACTGTCAGTAACGCATGACTCAAGCAACCAAGCTTCATGCCTACCACCAAAATAACCGGCAACGAGAGCTGCTTGGGAACCTCCGCTAAGGTTTCTCGATGGTTAAGCGGCACACGCCACCCGCCAGCGCCTTCAACAATAACAAAGTCAGCAGGGTTCATCATCGCACCGCGGCTGAAGGCCACAATGCGATCGGCACTGAGCTGGCGCTCTTGTTGTGCTGCGGCAATATGGGGGGCAATCGGAGGCTCAAACGCGATCGGGTTTACCTCGGCATAGCTGATCGAAACACTGGAATGCTCCATCAAGGTCAGGGCGTCTTCATTGCGCAGCTCTCCCTCTTCGATGTGGCAACCTGCTGCAACCGGTTTAAGGCCGAGCGAGCGCAGGCCTTGCTGCTTGGCTAGTGCAAGCAGCGCTGCGGAGACGCGCGTTTTACCCACATCAGTATCGGTACCTGCTACAAAGAAACGCTGTTTAGCCATGATGCTCTTTTCTCAGAATTAGATAGTAAACTTGGTAGGTGGCTGGCAGCTTGCCATCATCAGCCCGCAGCGCCTCATACGCCGCTCGAAACTGCTTTACACGCTGAGGACCGGTTAAGCCCTTCGCCTCACCCGCGTTCATATTGTGCGCACCCAACTGTTTTAGCTCGGTTGTTAACTCCCGTAGCTGAGCATAACGTAGCGTGCGATTCTCTTGCTTGACCAGTAACGGCGTTAAACCGCTGGGAAGCTGCGCTGTCAGTGTATCCAAATCAACAAAGTGATTCACATGTTGATAGTTATCCACCTGAGCCCAAGCTTGTTTGAGTTCGTGCAGAGTGTCGGGCCCCAGCGTTGCAACGGCTGCAATACCGCCTGGCGCAAGCACGCGGCTAATTTCAGCAAACACCCGTTGCGGTGACTCACACCACTGAATCGCCAAGCTGGTATAGAGTTGATCAACGGCACCGCTGCACAACGGCAGCGCTTCTGCATCACCTCCACAGAGCTGAATATCGCTCGGGAGCTGTGTTCTAGCCTGTTGCAACATCCCGTGAGCGAGGTCGATCGCTATATGTTGCTGAGCATCAATGTGCTGATGCAACTGCCCTGACACAAAACCGGTACCACAGCCAAGGTCTATCACACAGCGCGGCTCAGCAATCTGGTAGGGCTGGACACTATCGAGCAACGCCAGCGCCACATCACGCTGCAGCCCTGCAACGCTGTCATAGGTGGCTGCTGCGCGACTGAAAGAGTCTGCAATACGCTTTTTATCGATAGCTAGCTGCATGATGTGTCCCCTTGCGGGCTCATTAGAGCGCGTACGGCGTTATAAAACGCCTCAGGTTGAGATAAAAACGGGACATGGCCAGCACCCTCTACACACTGTGCTTTGTGCTCTGGCCAGCGCTCGGCATAATGCTCTGCCAGCACGGCAGGCACCAGTTGGTCTTCACCACCTAAGAGGTGCAACACTGGCACTTGAACATCATCGAGCGTCTGGCGACCATCTTCCTCGAGCAACTGCAACGTAGCAGCCAGTTGCGGCGCAGTATTTTGTTCGATCACCTGCTGCAATGTGCGCAGCAGTGATTTACTTTGGGCCTCACCTTGCAGCTGTAATAAGCAGAAGCGTTTCAGCGTTTTATCGGGATAAGAGCTGATCGCTGTTTTGAACTGCTGATAGATCACCGCACGCATACCCGGCCAATCGGCACGTTCAACAAAACAGGGGTTCGACGCGACCAGCATCAGCGCTTGAGCCTGCACAGTAGCGCGGCGCGCTAGCTCAGTAGCGACAAGACCACCCAGTGACCAGCCAACGATTAAGGCACCTTTGGGTACCAAAGGCTCAACCCTGTTAGCCATGGCGGCAATCGACTCTGGCACAGCCAGATCCGCAGACCGTCCAAGCCCCGGAAGGTCAACCAGTGTGACGCTACCGAGCGGCAGCAGCGCATCAACGACAGGATGCCAAACACTGGCGTTCATACCCCAGCCATGCAGCAGCACTATATGCTGCGTGCCCTGACCGACGTGAAACTCTTGATACAACTCACTCATCGAACCGCCTCCAACGCCGCTAGTAAACGGTCAATCTGCGCCTCGGTGTGCGCGGCACTCAGGGTGACTCGCAATCGCGCGCTCCCAACTGGCACCGTGGGTGGCCGGATTGCACTGATATAGATACCTTGCGCTTTCAGTTGTTCGCTCATCTTCAAGGCCTTATCAGCATCTCCCACGAGAATGGGCTGAATCGGCGTTTGTGAGTCCATCAAGGTAAAGCCTAGCTGCTGCGCACCAACGCGAAAGCGCTCAATCAGCGCATTCAAATGCTCCCGACGCCAGGTCTCTTTTTGCAGCAGCTCCAAACTTTTACAGGTAGCCGCAGCAACCGCAGGCGGCATACTGGTGGTGTAGATATAGGTACGTGCAAACTGGATGAGCGTCTCGATCAGTACTTCACTGCCAGCGACAAACGCACCTGCCGTGCCAAAACCTTTGCCTAGCGTTCCCACGAGTACCGGAACCTGCTCTTCGGTGAGTTGAAAGTGCTCCGCGACACCACCGCCGCTTTGTCCCAAACAACCAAAGCCATGGGCATCATCTACCATCACCCATGCTTGCGCCTCTTGAGCTGCACGGCATAACGCAGGCAAGGGTGCTACGTCACCATCCATGCTGAAAACACCATCGGTCACCACCAGCTTGCGGCGTGCGTCACTACGCGCTAAACGCGCGGCCAGCTGGGCAACATCGTTGTGTTGATAGCGTTGAAAACGTGCGCCACTGAGTAGCCCCGCGTCGAGCAGCGAAGCGTGATTTAGACGATCTTGAAATACGGCATCGCGCTTATCCAACAGCGCATTCACCACACCCAAATTTGCCATATATCCGGTTGAAAACAGCAATACTCGGGGCCTACCGGTAAATTCAGCTAGCGCCTCTTCAAGCGCATGGTGATGGTGGCTATGGCCATTCACAAGGTGAGATGCACCACCGCCAACACCGAATTCGTTGGCCGCTCGTTGCAGCGCATCGACCACATCAGGGTGGTTGGCAAGCCCTAGATAGTCGTTGGAGCAAAACGCTAAAAAGGGCTTACCGTCCAGTACCACTTCTGGCTGCTGCGGCGATGCCAGTACGCTGCGCTGACGATACAGTGACTGCTGCTTACGCAGCGTCAACTCTTGGGCTAGATCAGAAAAAGACATCAGTTCACCTGCACGCGAGCGCGAGTTAAGCTTCGTAGAAGTGCGCGTCGTCTTGCTGCTTCTGAATCTGGCCGCGAATCACCGCTTCTTGGGTCGCATCATTCTCTTCGATGCGCTGCTCCATATTGATACCCAAGCGCTTAAACAGCAGCAGGTCACGGTGAGTTTCTGGGTTTGGTGTTGTCAGTAAGCACTCACCATAAAAGATCGAGTTGGCTCCAGCAAAGAAGGTCATCGCCTGCATCTCATCGCTCATGCTTTCACGGCCAGCGGATAAACGCACATGTGATGCTGGCATCATAATACGCGCTACTGCGATAGTGCGGATAAAATCCAGGTGGTCTAGATCTTCGGCGTTCTCCAAAGGAGTCCCTTTAACCTTTACCAGCATATTAATTGGCACACTTTCAGGCTGAACTGGCATGTTGGCTAACTGGCGCAATAGGCCGATTCGGTCATTCGCCGTTTCGCCCATCCCAAGGATGCCGCCGCTGCAGATTTTCATGCCGGAGTTACGCACATGCTGAAGGGTATCCAAGCGATCTTGGAAACTACGCGTGGTGATAATTTTGTCGTAATACTCAGGAGAGGTATCGAGGTTATGGTTGTAGTAATCGAGGCCAGCATCCGCAAGGCGGTCTGCTTTATCTTGATCTAACATGCCAAGCGTCATACAGGTTTCAAGGCCCAGCTCTTTCACTTGGCGAACCATATCAACGACATACGGCATATCGCGCTCATGCGGGTGTTTCCAAGCCGCACCCATACAGAAACGAGTCGAGCCAGTCGCTTTGGCTTGCTTGGCTTTCTCAACCACGCGTTCCACTTCCATGAGGCGCTCTTTCTCAAGACCTGTGCTGTAGTGCGCACTTTGTGGGCAGTATTTGCAGTCTTCTGGGCACGCACCAGTTTTGATAGACAACAACGTGCTGACCTGCACCTCGTTGGGGTCGAAGTTCTGACGGTGCACGGTGTGCGCTTTAAACAGTAAGTCGTTAAAAGGCAGATCAAAAAGCGCTTGTACCTCTTTTACTGTCCAATCGTGGCGAATGTTCGCGTTCTCGTGCATGGTGCTCTCCGGTGTTCAGCTACAGCTCTGTCAAAAAGGGTCATTGTTCTAATCAGGATATGATATGACCAAGGATAGGACTGTCAACCAATGGAAAGCAAAAAGAAAAACAGCTGGTTTATTTTCAACCAATCATGCATGATTTGCCAGCGCCACAGCCCAGATAGTGTGTGCAGTCACTGCCAACAAGAGTTACCTTGGAGTGGATCTAGCTGTTACCGCTGTGCGATTGGGCTCGATATCACCGTACCACGGAGCCTGTGCCAAGATTGCCGTGCTCTGCCACCGCACTTTGATCACTGCCACGCCGCATTTGAGTACCGCTTCCCAGTGAACCAGCTATTAAAGCGTGCCAAACATCTTGCGGGCGCCAATGTGCTGCGCACGTTAGCCCGCTGTTTAGCGAGCAGCTTGTTAGAGCAGCCACAAAACTGGCCGGACGCGCTGGTGCCTGTACCATTGCATCAGGCAAGGCAGCTGAAACGCGGTTTCAATCAAGCGGAATTGATTGCCAAACAGTTGTCGACTCAACTTGGCATTCCACTCTTAGCGGATCGTTTGGTACGCCAAACACCCACCTTTTCGCAAGCGAAGCTAAGTGCACGCGCCCGTCGCGCTAACTTACACAGTAGCTTTTCATTGCAGCATGCCCTGCCACGCCATGTCGCACTTATTGATGATGTGATGACAACCGGCTCCACCGCAAACACCATCAGTGAGTATTTGAAATCAACCGGTGTCGAGCGGGTCGATGTGTGGGTCATTGCGCGCACACCAACGCCACGCCAGATGTAGTAGACAAGCCACATCCCGCCTCCTACTCTTAGAAAGAATGAACAGGGGACGATATGGATATAGCAACGATCGGCAATGTAGCTGGCGGTATCGGATTGTTTTTGCTGGGAATGCACCTGATGACGCAGGGTTTACAGCAAGCCGCCGGGCGTTCATTAAAATCTGCATTGAACTATGCAACGCAAAGCCGTTGGAAAGGCTTGCTATCGGGCAGCTTGATCACCGCACTCGTGCAATCCTCAAGTGCTGTCACCGTGGCTACCATCGGTTTTGTTAATGCTGGTCTTTTAAGCCTTGGTCAATCTGTTGCGGTGATCTACGGCTGTAACATCGGCACCACCATGACAGGCTGGCTCGTGGCCTTGATCGGCTTCAAAATTAAAATATCCGCATTTGCATTGCCACTCGTCGCATTAGGGATGGGTTTATACACCGCCGCCCAACGAGACAAGCTCAAGCACCTCGGCTTAGCACTGGCAGGGTTTGGTGTCTTCTTTGTCGGTTTAGACTTTCTCAAAGACAGCTTCACAGGCCTTGAGGATAGCTTGGATTTGGCCAGTTTCAGCGCGCTGCCATTAAGCTATCTTATCTTTGTGCTAGCGGGGTTTGTGCTGACTTTTTTGATGCAATCGTCGTCCGCGGCCATTGCGATTACATTATCGCTTTCTGCTAGCGGTGCGATCGATCTCACCTCTGCCGCTGCACTGGTCATTGGTGCTAACCTTGGCACAACGTCGACTGCATTACTGGCCGTTATTGGCGCAACCGCCAACGCGAAACGTATTGCAGCCGCCCACGTTGCGTTTAATCTGATTACCGGAGCTGTGGGGCTTGTGCTGTTATCGATCTTTGCGCAGCAAATCAACCAGCTCAACTCTGTACTTGATAAAGTCACGCTACTGGCGCTGTTCCACACCGTGTTCAATCTGCTTGGCGTTGTGCTGATCTGGCCACTCACCGACCGTCTTGTGAGGGTGCTTGGACGCATGTTTCGTAAACAATCGAGTGATGCCGCACGACCACGCTACCTGGATGATACCGTTCTAGAAACACCGCTGCTTGCCATCGAAGCAATGCGCCACGAACTAGCGCGCGTCAGCCGCCTGAGTACCATAATGGGACACGACGCACTCAATAGCAGCTCACATCCTACGATCGCTGCCGACTTAGCCTGCGTAAATGAGCTGGTCGATGCCATCGTACAGTTCAACCAAAAAGTCGCACAGCGTAACCTCGACCCCGAGATCGCCCTGCTCTTACCCAGTTCATTGCGGATCGGGCGCTACCTAAGTGAGGTAGCAAAGCTTGCCGAGCGCCTCGCACAGCAACAGCAGCTGTTAACAGGGCTCCCACCGAAGCTGCAACACCAAGTAGATGAATTGAAATCGTCAGCAGCGCTACTGCTTATACAAAGCCGTGTCGATGAGATGAGTGAGCAGAGCAGCCAACCGGCGCGCGAAGAGATGAAACGTATTCAACATACATACCACGGCCTGAAAGCTGATATCCTTGCCGCAACAACAAGCGGCCAGATTTCGGCTCACGATAGCTCCGCCTTGTTGGATGTACTCAGCCAACTGCGACGCATGGCTGAGCAAGCGGAAAAAGCTGCGTCAAGCTGGAGCACTCTATCGCCTATTGAACACCGCGATGCCGTTGCAGCGAGCGCCTAATATTCGACGCATTCATGATTACTGATCCTCTTTTCTACGTTGCCGCCGTGCCCGCCGTGCTGATCACCGCCATCTCGAAAGGTGGGTTTGGCGGCGGACTTGGCATGTTAGGTGTACCGATGATGGCCTTGGTCATCGCACCGCAACAGGCGGCTGCCATCTTACTGCCCATTTTGTGTTTGATGGATGCCGTCGGACTATGGAAGTTTCGCGCCCGTGGTGACTTACACAGCCTAACAACCCTGTTACCCGCTGCTGCGGTGGGTATCGCACTCGGTGCTCTAACGTTCCAGTATTTTTCGGCCGACCATATTCGGATACTGGTTGGCACGATCGCGATCGTATTTTCAGTCAACTACTGGTTCAAACCCGCCGACACAGCACCGAAGCCTCGCAGTAGAGTGCGCGGCAGCTTTTGGGGAGCGCTGGCTGGATTCACCAGCTTTAGCGTGCATGCTGGCGGCCCACCGCTAAGCGCCTATTTACTGCCATTAAAGCTGCCACGTTGGGACTTCGCTGCCACCAGCATCATCTTTTTCGCTGCCATCAACGCGATAAAAGTGCTCCCTTACGCGCTAATCGGCCAGTTTACATGGGATAACTTATCCACATCAGCAGCGCTCGCTATTCTGGCGCCGATCGGTGTGCTAATCGGCACCGCTCTGCACCACCGCATTAACGATATGTGGTTTTATCGGGTGAGCTACGCCATGCTTTTCATGATGGGGCTCAAGCTCCTTTACGATGCGTTTTTCTAACCGAGGTAGCCCATGCAGATATCACCGATTGCAACCATCCAATCCCCCTTTAAAGAGAAGTTTGGTATCCCACGCCAGCCGGGGATTGCTACTTCAGTCACAGCAACAGTGGAGCTTATGCCTCCATTTAATACGCAAGAAGCGGTTAAGGGCTTAGAGAACTACAGCCATATTTGGCTGCTGTTTATATTTAGCGAATGTGTCGATAAAGGCTGGAAGGCATCGGTTAGGCCGCCACGGTTGGGCGGAAACGAGAAGATGGGCGTATTCGCGACCCGATCGCCTTTTCGGCCGAATAACATCGGGATGTCTGTGGTACGGCTCGACCAGATCAACACGAAAGCTGGCACAGTATCACTCACTGTGAGTGGCGCTGATCTCCTTGATGGTACCCCTATCGTCGATATCAAACCCTATGTGCCATATTCCGATGCTATAACCGGAGCCAATACAACCGTCGCCACACCCGTTCAGTTGCTGGAACTGCCCGTAGTGTTCTCGGCACAAGCGCAGGCCGTGCTCGATAAGCACGATGCAACGCTGCAGCGCGCGCTGTGCGAGGTACTGCGGTGCGATCCACGCCCTGCGTATCAGCGCGACCCAAAACGAGAATATGGACTACGCTATGATCACCACAATATCCGATGGTCGATTCGTGAGAATTGCATTGAGGTTCTCGCGATAGACTCACTGTAGCGCTTGGCGCGCCGACGGAAAAAATATAATATTAGATATATCTAATTAATGCATTATCATGAGGCTAGTATGACCACCTCGACTGACACTGGGTCAACTCAAACTGCACGTTTACAGCACTTTCCTGCCGCTTTCTTTGCGATGGTTATGGGCACACTGGGGCTCACGCTTGCTTGGCAAAAGTCAGCTCATGTTCTTGGCTTGCCCATCGAAATTGCACAAGGCCTACTGATCATCTCTGCTTGTGTGTTTGTGACGATTGTCATCAGCTACCTGTTTAAAATATTCAAGTACCCACAGGCCGTGATCGCCGAGTTCAATCACCCTATCAAAATGAGCTTCTTCCCTGCGTTTTCCATCGGCATTATCTTAATGAGCGTGGCAACGTTAGAGGTCTCTCAAGAGCTATCCCGCTTTTTGTGGATCTTGGGAAGCTCCCTCCAACTGATCTTTACGCTCAACGTATTAACCCGTTGGATACACCACCCGCACTTTAAGATTGCACACAGCACACCCGCTTGGTTCATCCCGGTTGTGGGTAACATTCTGGTACCTATCGCAGGTGTCGAGCACGGTTTTTACGAGGTATCTTGGTTCTTCTTCAGTATCGGATTAATCTACTGGCTAGTGCTGAAAACACTGATCTTTAATCGCGTGATTTTCCATGACCCACTACCAGAGAAGCTACTACCCACGCTATTTATCTTAATCGCGCCACCTGCGGTTGGATTTATCTCCTATATGAAGTTGAACAACGAGGTACTCGACAGCTTCGCACGCATCCTCTTCTATGCGGCTGCCTTCGTGGTGCTGCTGCTTATCACCCAGTTTGCGCGCTTCTCCCGTATTGGCTTCTTTATGTCGTGGTGGGCCTACTCGTTCCCGCTGGCGGCTTTCACTATCGCTACTCAGATCATGTATGTACGCACCGGTGCGCCAGTGTTCTCAGCGCTTAGCTACATCATGCTCGCGGTTGTGAGCGCTGTTGTGATTCTGCTGCTTGTTAAAACAGCACGCGCGGTACTTAGTGGTAACGTTTTTCAACCCGATTAGCGCGCTTGCGCGATACTAAAGAAAGGGCTCTAATGGGGGCCCTTTTCTGTTTCTGGGCAAAAGCATGACCGCACTAACCGATGACCAACTGCGCTTTGATCGCGAACATATCTGGCACCCCTACTCTTCGATGATCAGCCCACCACCGGTCTACCCGGTCACCTCGGCAGCGGGCGTGCGGCTAACCCTCGCTGATGGCCGAGAGCTGATCGACGGTATGGCATCTTGGTGGTCTGTTATCCACGGCTACAACCACCCTGAACTCAATGCTGCAGCACATGACCAAATTGACCAAATGTCCCACGTGATGTTTGGCGGCCTAACCCATGAGCCTGCTATTGAGCTCAGCCGCAAGCTGGTTGAGATGACGCCCGGCTCGCTCGGCAAAGTATTTATCGCCGACTCAGGCTCCGTTGCTGTTGAAGTGGCACTAAAGATGGCCATTCAGTACTGGCACGCAGCGGGTAAGCCCGAGAAACATAAGATGGTCACCATCCGCAACGGTTATCATGGCGATACCTTTGGTGCGATGGCTGTCTGTGATCCGGTTACCGGTATGCACGAAATATTCAGCCATGTACTTCCGCAACACCTGTTTGCTGAGCGCCCCAACACCCGCTTTGGTGACGCATGGCAAACCAATGATATCGCTCCACTGCAAGCCATTATTGAGCAACAGCATGCCAACATCGCGGCTCTGATCTTAGAGCCCGTTGTGCAAGGCGCTGGGGGGATGTATTTCTATTCTCCAGAATACCTACGCGCTGCTAAGGCGCTCTGTGAGCAGCATGATATTCTGCTAATCGCAGACGAGATTGCGACAGGCTTTGGTCGCACCGGCGAGCTTTTCGCGTGTAATCACGCCGGGGTGACACCCGATATCCTGTGTGTCGGCAAAGCATTAACTGGGGGGTATATGACCCTGGCTGCCACACTCACTACCACGCAGATCGCAGAAACAATCTCAGCAGGCGGTGCTGGCTGCTTTATGCATGGACCAACGTTCATGGGTAACCCGCTGGCTTGCGCTGTCGCTAACCGCTCCCTTGAGCTGTTAATCAACAGTGATTGGCGCAGTAATATTCAACGTATCGAGGCACAATTAGAGAGCGGCCTAGCGCCAGCTCGCGCGCTCGCAGGGGTAGCAAATGTGCGGGTGCTGGGTGCCATCGGTGTGATTGAACTGGAAAGTTCCGTGCAGAGTGCAGCAATCCAGAGCCTCTTTGTGGACGAAGGTATTTGGGTGCGGCCGTTTGGCAAGCTGGTATACATTATGCCGCCTTATGTCATCTCCTCTGAGGACCTTGCCACCTTGACGCACAGCATGGTTAATGTGGTGGAGCGCTATTTGTCATTGGCTGACTAGGACTTCTCAGGCTTGATAGCCAGTCCCTCTAAAAAGGTGCCCACTAAAGCGGGATAGCTTGAGTGCCGATAACGCTTCAGCTTATCGGTACAAAATCCCGCCTCACGAATACGCTGTCCGGTTTGACGTTCTAGCTGGCAACCACACGCAAGTGGACGCCAAAGCGGATTCAGCCAACGCTGTGCTCGGTGGGTCAATTGATGTGCAGCGGCAACATGCTCAAACACCACCAGCGCACCGCCAGGCTTTAAGACCCGATACGCTTCAGCTAAGACCTGAGCCGGATCAGCAACAGAGCACAGTACTAAGCAGCAAAACACCTGATCAAACTGCGCATCTTGAAAGGGTAGTTGGTGACCATCACCTTGCAAAAGCAGAAACTCATTCGTCAAATGAGCCGGCAGCCGCTGTGGCTGCTGATAACTCAACAACTGATCATCATACTCCAGCGAAACCACACGCTTCACCGCTGCGGGATAGAAAGGAAAACTCTCGCCGGTACCCGACCCCAGCTCCAACACATCACCTTGCAATAGCGCAGCCAAGCGCTGTCTATCTTCAGTAAAGCGCTTAGAGACATCGGCCAGTAGCCGAGGAAAAATATGTCGCTGGTAAAGGTTCATTATCATAATAGGGGTTTGCTACTATGGCTGAAACAGCTGTAAAAAGAAGGAATTACTATGGCACGCATTAAGATCGATATGCCCGACCATTACGCATTTAGTACCGAGATTCCCGTCCGTATTAGTGATGTTAACTACGGTGGGCACCTTGGTAACGATGCCGTCCTTTCAATGGTACATGAGGCGCGCATTCGATATCTAAACTACTACCATTATACCGAGCTGGATGTCGAAGGCGCAGGCATCATTATGACTGACTCAGCAATCGTTTATCTCGCTGAAGGCTTCCATGGTGATATTGTGCAGATCGACATCGCACTGGGCGACTTCAACAAGTATGGCTGCGATATCTACTATCTGCTATCCAACAAAAAGACGGGAAAAGAGATCGCGCACGCGAAAACAGGGATCGTCTTCTTCAACTATGACGAGCGTAAGGTCATTCCAGTACCCGAAAAGTTCAAGGCTGTGATTCAAAAAGAGGCCTAAACAAAAGGGCTGCACCTAGGCAGCCCTTAACTCTCTCTTGCTATTATTCGTCAAACTCGTAGCTGCCACGTGCGAGTCCCTCGAAACGCGTGTACTTGCCAAGAAATGCCAGCTTGATCGAACCGATTGGGCCGTTACGCTGCTTACCAATAATGATCTCTGCAATGCCTTTATCGCTCGAGTCTTCGTTATAAACCTCGTCACGATAAATAAACATGATAACGTCGGCATCCTGCTCAATCGCACCTGATTCACGCAAATCAGAGTTTACCGGGCGCTTATTGGGACGGTTCTCCAAGCTCCGGTTAAGCTGTGATAGAGCAACCACGGGGCAGTTCATCTCCTTGGCTAACGCTTTAAGGGAGCGCGAAATTTCGGAAATTTCCTCGGCACGGCTACTCGCCTTACCCGTTTTTATCTGCATCAATTGCAGATAGTCGACCATAATCATCCCGATCTCACCATGCTCTCGCACAATCCGGCGGGCACGTGTGCGCATCTCATTCGGACTGATACCCGAGGTATCATCGATAAAGAGCGGCTTATCACGCAACATGTTCACCGCAGTGGTTAGCTTTGGCCAATCCTCCTCTTCGAGCTGACCGGTACGTACTTTCGTTTGATCGATTCGGCCAAGGGAGGAGAGCATCCGCGAAACTAGCTGATCGGCAGGCATCTCAAGGCTAAACACCAACACGGGTTTTTCATCCGCCATGAGTGCATTTTCCACCAAGTTCATCGCAAAGGTGGTTTTACCCATCGAGGGACGCGCCGCCACGATGATGAGATCAGATGGCTGCATTCCGGCGGTGCGGTCATCAAGATCATCAAACCCCGTCGTCACACCGGTCAATTCACTGCTGTTGTTAAACAGAAAGTCGATGCGCTCGACCGCTTTCTTCAGCAGTGGATTGACAGACTCGGGACCACCTTGGTTAGGACGGTTTTCAGCAATTTGGAAGATACGCTGTTCGGCATCGTTGAGAATCTCATCCGATGCACGCCCTTCTGGATAAAAGGCGTTTTCTGAGATCTCATGTGCCACAGAGATCATCTGGCGCAGCAACGCGCGGTCACGAACAATCTCGGCATAGGCACGAATATTGGCAGCACTCGGTGTGTTTTTAGCGAGTTCAACAAGATAATCAAGGCCGCCAGCCCGGTCCAAATCACCGGTGCGATCCAGCTCCTCCGACAGTGTCACCACATCCAGTGGGCTCTGGTTATTAACCAGCTTCTGCATAACACGGTAGATAAGGCGGTGATCGTGACGATAAAAGTGATCTTCAATCAGAATTTCAGCGGCAGTATCCCAGGCGTTGTTATCAAGCATCAGCCCCCCCAGGACCGACTGCTCCGCCTCAATGGAGTGAGGTACGGTTTTGACATCAGCAACTTCCTGATCATGTAACTCAGCTAACTCCATCACATCCTCTCGTATCATCTTTCAGGCAGGAAAATCATAACCTATAAAAACAAAAAAGCACCGCACAGATCGCTCCGTGCAGTGCTTTTTTAGTTGTTGAATCGGCTATTAAGCTTCGCCAACAACGTTCAGTGTAACGTTAACTGTTACTTCTGGGTGCAATTGCAGTGCTACTTCGAACTCACCAGTGTGACGCAGTGCGCCTTCTGGCAAGCGAACTTCGCTCTTGCATACTTCTTGACCCGCTGCAGTGAATGCTTCAGCGATGTCACGTGTACCGATAGAACCGAACAGCTTACCTTCGTCGCCTGCTTTAGACGCGATAGTTACTGCTTGGCCTTCCAGTGCTTCACCACGTGCTTGAGCAGCTGTCAGCTTATCTGCTGCTGCTTTTTCAAGTTCAGCACGACGCTCTTCGAACTTAGCAACATTTGCTTCTGTCGCTGGTACAGCTTTGCCCTGAGGGATCAGGTAGTTACGACCGAAGCCAGCTTTAACTGAAACTTTATCGCCCAGTGCACCTAGCTTACCAATTTTCTCGAGTAGGATAACTTCCATCTCGTAAACCTCGTTATGTTCTGCGGCTCAAAGGCCCCAGTACTTAATTTCCACTGATGTTAGTGCCATCAGTACCGTAATCACAGCTGGCGTCTATTTCGTACGCCAGCCTTCTAATCACTGATGGTTGTCAGTGTAAGGTAGTAGCGCGATGAAACGAGCGCGCTTGATAGCAGTTGCCAGCTGACGCTGGTAACGAGCTTTAGTACCTGTGATACGGCTTGGTACGATTTTACCAGTTTCAGTGATGTAACCTTTCAACGTGTCCAGATCTTTGTAATCGATCTCTTGAACACCTTCAGCCGTGAAACGGCAGAACTTACGACGACGGAAAAAACGAGCCATCTTAATATCTCCTCAAATTCTATTATTCAGCAGCTTCTTCAGAAGCTTTTTCTGCAGTTTCAGCTGCAGGTGCTGGTTTAGCTGCTTCTTCGTGACGACGAGGCTTACGCTCTTCGCGTGCTTCAGCCGCTTTGATTGGAGAAACTTCAGTGATAGCTTCTTTACGACGGATAGTCAGGTTACGCAGAACTGCATCGTTGTAGCGGAACATGTTTTCCAGCTCATCCAACGTCTCTTGGCCACATTCGATGTTCATCAGAATGTAGTGTGCTTTGTGAGCGTTGTTGATTGGGTAAGCCAGTTGACGACGGCCCCAGTCTTCTAGACGGTGAACTGTACCTTCAGCGCTTTCGATAGCGTTAGTGTAACGCTCAACCATTGCTGGTACTTGTTCGCTCTGGTTCGGGTGAACCATGAATACGATTTCGTAATGACGCATTGTAGCTCCTTACGGTTTGTAGCCTTTGGACCTTAAAAAAGAGTACCAAAAGCAAGGAGGTTGATAGTATTTCTCAAAAAAGAGGCCGGGATTATACACAAACCCCGGCCTCTAAAACAAGTTAAGTCACACATTAGGGACCACTTATCATCGTCCCTGCTATTTGCTTACTTACTGTGCTTCAAAATATCGTCTACTAAATCTTGCTCTTCATGCAGATCATCAGCTTCCGGTGCAGATACCGGTAGGATCAGATTCAATACAATCGCTACCAAACCACACAGGCTGATACCTTGCAGGCTGAAATCATTGCCACCCACAACCATGCCACCGATACCGAATACCAATACGGTCGCAACGATCACTAGGTTACGCTGCTCGCCAAGATCAACACGCGCTTTAATTAACGTGTTCAAACCCACTGCAGCAATTGATCCGAATAGCAAAATGAGGATGCCACCCATGACAGGCGTTGGAATCGTTTGCAGGAAGATACCAAACTTCGCAACCAAAGCCATGATCACTGCAAACACAGCTGCCCAGATCATCACCTTTGGATTAAACGCTTTGGTCAGCATCACCGCACCGGTGACTTCGGAGTAAGTTGTATTTGGCGGACCACCTAGCAAAGCCGCTGCAGATGTCGCGACACCATCACCGAAGATCGTGCGATGCAGCCCCGGTTTTTTCACATAGTCTTTACCGGTCACATTGCTGATCGCCAAGATATCGCCGACATGCTCGATAGCTGGGGCAATCGCAACAGGTATCATGAAGAGTATTGCCTGCCAATTTAGCGTTGGGAAGGTGAAGTTAGGCACAGCAAACAACGGCGCAGCTGCAACTTTATCAAAGCTCACCATTCCCATGCTCAGTGCGACGATGTAGCCAGCAGCCACACCGAACAGAATAGGTACTAGACGGAACATACCTTTGGCATAGGACGCCACTAACAACGTGGTCACCAGCGATACCATCGAAACGATCATCGCATCTTGGTATGGAAACAGCTCAGCAGCGCCATCTCCTGTTTTACCCATCGCCATGTTAACGGCAACAGGTGCAAGACCAAGGCCGATCACCATAATAACCGGGCCGGTCACCACGGGAGGCATTAAGCGGTGCAGAAACCCTACACCTTTAAGCTTCACCAACGTACCCAGCACCATGTAAACGATACCAGCGGCTAGCAAACCACCTAACGTATCGGATACACCCCATGTCTGTACGCTATAAAGGATGGGCGCGATAAATGCGAACGAGGATGCCAGAAAAATTGGCACCATACGTTTCGTGATAAATTGAAACAGCAGCGTACCAATACCTGCGGTAAAGAGCGCAACGCTTGGATCAAGGCCAGTCAATAAAGGCATTAGCACGAGCGCTCCGAATGCTACAAAGAGCATTTGGGCACCGGCTAATGCCGTTTTTAATGTTGAGTCTTCCGTATTCATAATGAAGGGCTCTCTTATTTGGTGCCAAAGATTTTGTCGCCAGCATCACCCAAACCAGGAATGATATAGCCCGCTTCGTTCAGATGGCTATCAATCGAGGCAGTGAACAACTCAACATCAGGATGTGCTTCTTGTACCTTTGCAATACCTTCAGGCGCGGCTACCAGCACCAGCGCACGGATACTCGTACAACCGGCATTTTTCAACATATCGATCGTTGAGATCATAGAGCCACCCGTCGCAAGCATCGGGTCAACAATCAAAGCCATACGCTCTTCGATATCGTGCGCAAGCTTCTCAAAGTAAGGAACAGGCTCTAGCGTCTCTTCATCACGGTACAGACCCACCACACTGATCTTCGCACTTGGCACAAGATCAAGTACACCGTCTAACATACCGATACCGGCACGCAGGATAGGCACTACAGTAAACTTCTTACCCTTGATGCGCTCCCCTTTGATAGGACCACACCAACCTTCGAGATCATACTCTTCCAGTTCTAGGTCTTTGGTTGCTTCGTAAGTTAGCAGCGCACCCACCTCGGCTGCCAGTTGTCGGAAGCTACGTGTGCTTTTATCGCCTTCGCGCATTAAGCTCAGCTTGTGACGTACTAATGGGTGTTTAATTTCTTGGACGCTCATTCTCAATCTCTTTTGGCCTGCGATGCGATTCCCGGCACCATTTTTTCCAAACAATCCTCAAGGCGAAATAGTAAAGAAACCTGACTCAGATGTCATGATTCCTTGTTTAGATCTTGCCCTTTTTTCGCAGGATGAGTAGAGTTTCGCCGATTAAACCTCCTGTTTTAATCACATGGCTGCCTTGGTAGCCAAAACATAGCGGTACAGACACAATGCCGAAAACCGATATTGACCATATCAAACAAGTTTACTCAGACGCCGATTTGCTATTTAGCGAGGCGGAGATTGAAGCCTCAATTAGCACAATGGCGGCTGAAATTACGGCATCATGGAAAGATAAAAACCCGGTTATTTTCAGCATCATGAACGGCGGCCTCGTAATCGGCGGTAAGCTCCTCACCAAATTGGACTTCCCACTAGAAGCGGGTTATATGCACGCCACGCGCTATCGCAACACCACGTCTGGGCATGAGCTAGAGTGGAAAGTTCCGCCGATGATCGACTTTACCGGACGCCCAGTGCTTATCGTTGACGATATTCTTGACGAAGGCCATACGCTGGTTGAGATCATCAACTACTGCCAAGCCAAAGGTGCGAGTGAGGTGAAAACGGCGGTACTCGTAGACAAACTACATGATCGCAAAGCGACCCCGGGTCTAAAGCCTGATTTTGCCGCACTTGAGGTCGAAGACCGTTACATCTTCGGCTACGGCATGGACTACCACGGGTACTGGCGTAACGCACCCGGCATCTATGCGGTTAAAGGGCTGTAACTCACACCTACCACAAAGAGATACCGCCTATGGTGCGCTCGCAAGGCAGTGGTACCCGCTCGATGTGATGTATCCAGTGACTGAATAGATATTGCCTAAGGAGGTAGCTAAAACTGCCTCCTCAAAGCCGAAGCTTTTAGAACTGTTCACCCGATAGACTCTCATTTCAAGCTTCCGGTATACCCTAACGAAATACGTCTAGGAAAAGACGTGCGAGTTAATCGCACTAGCCGACACCGTGAAGCTGACCGTGCATCCCAGAGAGTACTAACAGACTTCGTTAAGCGTTAGTTTTTTCGCATCCATATACGTCCATCAACTACTGATAGGCCAAGCGCGATCAAACCCATACCAAAAAAATGTTCCATCGCTAACTTTTCATCAAGAAACAACCAGCCGAGAAATATCGCAGACACTGGAATCAAAAGTGTAACGAGCAACAAATTTGTTGCTCCTGAGGACTCGAGTATCCTGAAGTACAACACATAGGCAATAGCCGTAGAAAATACAGCCAACCCAGCAATCGCCAACCATACTTCGACGCTGATACGGTCAAACTCAGCCCCAGTATCAACGAGCATACAGATGGGGAGAATCACGAAAAAAGATGCTGTTACTTGTCCTGCAGCCGTGATTATTGGGTGTATTGACATCGCTTTAAAGCGTCTTCCATAGACACCAGCAAAAGCATAGGATAACGCTGCTGCGATAATGGCTAGTTGCGCCAAAAAGCTATTTTCATCGTTAGCATTTGGTATACCCAAAACCATCACAACACCTAAAAAACCAATGATTACACCTAGAAGTTTTAAAAGCGTTGCCCTCTCGTCGCTTAGCACTACTCCAGCTACAACCACGGTAAATATTGGTGTTGAAGCATTGAGAATTGATGCCACCCCTGACGCAATTTGAGTCTGTCCCCATACAATGAGCGTGAAGGGAATAACATTATTCAAAATACCCATGCATAAGAACGCGCCGAGCAACTTTAGATCAACAACGGGAAATAACTTCATAAAAAAAACTATTGCCCACAGTACACTCGCTGCTATACCTAACCTTAATGCCACAATCGTCAACGGCTGAAGCTCTAGTACAGCGACACCGATAAAGAAAAACGACCCTCCCCAAAGTAGTGAAAGAGTCAAAAGCATTAACCACTCACGAACCCCCATGAGTGTATTAACCGGTGAAACCATGACTATCTCCTTTATCAATATTTCAGGTTTTAGCCAGACTATTTCTCAACAATGCCGAATAACATCCGTTTCTTGCACTGTGCCACCATACGCCCTAGGCAATGACGTACAACCCAGCACAGAGCTTCGAGTTTTAGCGCAATAATCGGATATTAATTTCGTGTGATAAATGGTTACATGCCTGAATACTGAGAACTACGAAGGTCACATCATGACATTGCCACCTGATCGCGTTATGAAAGAAGCGATATCATCTAAGGACCAATCCCGCGATGGCCAGTTTTTTTATGGGATGATAGGTACAGGTATTTTTTGCAAGCCGTCATGCACATCAAACCAAATCGATTTAGAGAAGCTTGAGTTTTTTCGGACGATTAAAGACGCCACACAAGCCGGCTACCAGCCTTGCAAGGCTTGTCTGCTCAACCCTGACTGGGCAGGAAGCATAAGCCTGATCAAAATCGCCCGCTATATCGAAGACCATGCCGATGAAAAACTGACGCTATCGAGCTTGTCAGGTATGGCGGGAGTGTCACCATCAAGATTGCAACGTGCCTTCAAGAAGGCGTTTGGTGTTTCACCAAAGTCCTACCAAGATGCCATTCGTATTCAGATGTTTAAGTACTTTCTAAGAAAAAAGAGCGGCAGTATAACCGAGGCCATTTATGATTCTGGCTTTGGTTCCATCAGCCGTGTATACGGTGAAGAGTCGCGTAGCCTTGGTATGCAACCAAAATCATACAAAGCGGGGGGAGCGGGAGAGGTTATCTTCTACGCCTGTCGTGATACCACATACGGTTTGGTTCTTATGGCTGCAACCGGTAAAGGGGTATGTTTCCTTCAATTTGGACAGCAAAAGCAATCTTTGCTCACTGCACTTTCAACAGAATTTCCCAAAGCTGAGTTAATCTGCTCGCCCGCTCAAGAAGCACCGGAACTAGACAATTGGATAGATGCTGTGAATTTACATTTGAGCAATGGTGCGCCAAAGCCCGACCTACCACTTGATATGCAAGGTACAGCCTTCCAAATCAAAGTTTGGAAGTTCCTTTTGAGCATCAAAGAGGGGGATACGCTAAGCTATGGTGAGGTAGCTAATCAAATCGGTAGGCCCACGGCCTTCCGCTCCGTCGCTACTGCTTGCGCGAAAAATCGTATCGCGGTTTTAATTCCTTGCCACAGAGTATTGAGAGGTGACGGCAGCCTTGGAGGTTATAGATGGGGCTCCGAACGTAAACAAGCACTATTGGATATGGAAAAACGACGTCAGAGAGACTAGCAATCTTATCCTCATACCATGAAGACCTATCTCATAACGTTATGCCAATAAAATTTAGACAGTACCTCTGAGCTAGGGTCTTCATCCAGCTTAATTCGCCCTATTATAGCCACCTATATGGCTTCCTAATAAAAAGACGAGAGCTTTAGCAATAAACGCCCTTATTCAAAGTAACTCATCAAGGCGATCAACGATTCTATCAGGCTCTGTCGCTTCTATCGGCTCACCATGGTTATAACCATAGGTAACCGCCACAACCTTACAACCCGCTGCGCGAGCAGCTGCAACATCATTAATTGAATCTCCCACCATGAGGGTTTTGTCCGCTGAGGCTTGATGAGTTTCCATCACATTGAGTAATGGCATCGGCGCCGGCTTTTTCTGAGCAAAGCTATCTCCGCCAACAACGACACTAAAGTAATGATCGATCTTAAGCGCAGCCAACAAAGGGTGAGTCAGAGCAATCGGTTTGTTAGTGACCACAGCCATCGGTACTCCTAGCTGCTTAAGCCCCGATAACAATGGCTCCACCCCCTTATAAAGGTAACTCGCACCAGCTAAATTCCCCTCATAATGATGCAGAAAGCACGCCAGCGCATCAGCCACGCTAACTTCGCTTAAATCCGCCCAGTTCAGAGCACGCTCTACTAGCGTTTGCGCACCATTGCCGACCCATGTCTCGACACGCCTCTGCCCCGCCACATCACTACCGAACTGCGCCAGCATCGCATCCACAGCAGCAGCAAGATCCGGAACGCTATCTACCAAGGTGCCATCTAAATCAAACAGCACGAGATCCGGCCACTGGCCATCAAACAGTGTTTTCATCGTGTGACTTTGGCAAGCTCGGCGCGCATCGCAGCGATCGTGCTTTGATAGTCATCGGTATTAAAAATGGCAGACCCAGCAACAAAAGTATCTGCGCCGGCTTGTGCGATCTCAGCGATATTGCCAACACCCACCCCACCATCAACTTCCAAGCGAATGTCATACCCACTAGCATCGATTAGCTCACGCGCTTGGCGCAACTTATCTAGCGTTCCTGGGATAAATTTTTGGCCTCCGAATCCAGGGTTAACGGACATCAGCAAGATCATGTCTACCTTATCCATAACATGGTCAAGGTAATGCAGTGGAGTTGCGGGGTTGAATACCAAACCCGACTTACATCCGCCATCACGGATCATCTGCAGCGAGCGATCAATATGCTCAGACGCTTCAGGGTGGAAGGTGATGTAACTTGCGCCCGCTTCAATAAAATCGCCAATCATGCGATCAACCGGTTTTACCATCAGGTGCACATCGATGGGTGCTGTCACACCATGATTGCGCAACGCCTTACACACCATCGGCCCAATCGTTAAGTTAGGCACATAGTGATTATCCATCACATCAAAGTGCACAATATCCGCGCCTGCAGCGAGAACGTTATCAACTTCTTCCCCTAATCGAGCGAAGTCCGCAGAAAGGATAGAGGGTGCGATCAGAAAATCGGTCATAATAGAGCGAGCCTTGAGAGTCTGTGGATTTAAGGCCACTATTGTACCCAAGCTCGCTCAGTTGAGGGAGTTATTTACCCATAGATTTAAGAGATTAACGACACACGACCATGAAACAACGCGGCGTTCTGACCTCATCTTTTCTGTTTCTATTATGCTCGCTCGCAAGCGTCGTGTCGTTCGCAGAGACTCCAGTCGCAGATGATGACGCCACTGCCGAGATCACAGAGGAAGCCAACACGCCCGCGACACCGCCGCCACCCAGAACAGAACCAACCCCTTTCACCTCGCTTCAAGCTGACTTAGAGCGGCAACTGGCCGACCCACTCAGCGAAGTCATTGTGATTGAGCAGAATGACGAGCGCTTTCCAGCCTTCTACCGAGACCGTGAAACGACCGAGGCGAAAGGTGCTCTACTTATCATGGCGGATGACACTCAGCACCAGCGCTGGCCCTTGGTTGCTGAAGCGCTACGTTCACAACTACCGGCATATGGCTGGGCGACGCTAGCACTACCGCTGCCCCGCCCAATAGAACCAGCCATCCCCGAGCGCACGTTACCGGTCCTCAAGCTAATCAAACGCAAACCCGCAGACGCGCCCAGCGAAGAAGCAGAAGCAACAGACGAGCCTACACCTAGCACCGACGAAGCGCCGAGTGCGCCTAACGCAGCGACCACATCAGAACCTAACGAGAGTGAAGAGAAACCACCACAAACATCAGACCGCGCTGAAAAGATTCTCGCTTTAACCAATAGTGCCTTGGATGAGCTCTTTAAGCGCGAGGCTCAACGCGTGGTTATTGTAGGTATCGGTTCGGGGGCTACATGGGCGGCCGGTATTGCAGAGGCCATTCAAGGTGAGAAAAATATCCGTTTAATGCTGATCAACCCGATGGCGTCAGCTGATATCAGCGCTCCCAACTTACAAGCGGTCATTCCAAAGCTGAAACTCACCACCATTGAGCTCTACAGCGCGACACCACCAAGCAATCGGCTCGCGCCTAATACATTCGACGCAAAGCAGCGTTTAATTGCAGCCAAGCGTAACGAGCTCAACAACTACCACCAGATACGGCTACCTATAGTGACGACAACCTCACAAGGTGAAGCATGGCTGGTACGCTACACCCGTGGTGTTTTAGAGAAACATATCGTTGCCGCTGAGCGCGACAAAAAGAAAGTGACCCGCAAAGCCGATCCAGCACCAACAACAGAGCTACGCCCTGGCAGCGCGGCTCCGCCAACTAAAGACGACGCCATCTAACATCATCTTCAGTGGTTCAAAGCATCAAGCTGCTTTGCGTGCCGTTTTAATACGATCGTATGCGGCTTGGATCTCTTGCGTTTTTTCCTTGGCAAGATCCATCATTTCCGGCGGCAGCCCCTTGGCAACCAGCTTATCCGGATGGTGTTGGCTCATCAGCTTACGATACGCTTGTTTCACCTCTTTATCGCTGGCAGCTTCCGTTACTCCGAGCACCCCATAGGCCTCTTTCAGCAGTTCAGCGGGTGAAACACCGGGCTGATAGTGGCCATGGTAACTTTGCTGATGAAATGCTTGCTGCGCCTGCATACGCGCGAGCAGTGCCGCCATCTCAGGACCAGACATCTTCAACAAAGCACAGACCTGTTGCAGTACGGCTTGTTCAGCTTGGGAGATCTCACCATCAGCCATAGCGGCCTGTAGTTGGATCTCTAGGAACATGATTTTGATCTCAGGGCGTGCCTGCACTAAACGCGAAAGCGGCGTGAGCACCTGGGCAATATCAAACTGCTCATCCTTTCCTTCGGTGAAGCAGTCGATGGCCTCTTTCCGCTTTTCGGGGCTGAGATTCATCCGCGCCATCACATCTTTCGCGTATTGGATCTCTGTTTCGCTGACCCGACCATCCGCCTTAGCGATCTTTCCCATCACGCAGAAGGTTGCTTTAAAGAAGATCGCCTGTGGAGAATAGCCGCCTGTCAAAAAGCTTACTAACGCTTTCGCCAGCAATGCAGCCACAGCTGCGCCGATAAAGAGGCCGGGCAAACCACCCGAAATAAGACCGATGAGGCCACCAACGATCAGGCTCCCTCGGTACTTACGCACCACCTCGCCCGCTTGCTGGCCCAGTGCTTGTGGATCAAAACTCATATTTTTCCTCATTTACCATCATCGTTGCCTGAGCTAACCGCTCAGGTGTACCGACATCTATCCACGCCCCTTTATGATGCTCACCGCTTACCTCACCCCGTGTAATCGCTGCCCGCAGTAACGGACCTAACGGAAATGCTCCGCCTTGTTGACCGGAAAAAAGCGTGGGATTTAGTACGCTCACACCCGAGAATGTTAGCAAAGGCTCACGATCCATGACTCGACCGACCGAGCTCAACCCAAAATCGCCGCCTAGGTGATGCTCAGGGTTATCGACCAACACCAAATGAGCAGACGCATCATAACGCGTTGCGTGCTCGCACACTGCGTTAAAATCGATATCCGTCAGCACATCGCCATTGATCACAAGAAAGGACTCGCCGCTTGGTGACAGCCAACTCAGCGCTTTAAAGATACCGCCCCCTGTTTCTAAGGGCTCACCTTCTCTTGAGTAAGTAATATTGAGTTCCCAGCGGCTACCATCACCCAACGCGCTTTCAAGCTTGTCGCCAAGCCACGCGTGATTGATCAAGACCTCACGAAAGCCCGCTTTCGCGAGCTTTTCTAAGTGATACTCGATAAGCGGCTTGTCAGCGACAGGAACAAGAGGCTTTGGTGTGTGCAAAGTGAACGGACGCAGCCGAGTGCCTAGCCCGGCGGCGAGGATCATTGCTCTCATAGATAGGGATCCACCGACAGGTCTTTGTCAGACATCGCGGGTAGAATACGGGTAGTCAGAAGCTCGGCAAACGGATGTAGCGTTTCGTAGCGTTTGGCTACTTTAACCACATATCCCATCGTGCGCGGAATATCTTGCAAATAGCCGTGTTTGTTATCACGGATGCTTAAGCGTGCAAAGATGCCAATCGCTTTCAGGTGGCGCTGTGTACCCATCAAATCAAACCACTGAGCAAACACCCCCGCCGGTACATCTTTGATCAAAGCTGCACTCTGCGCCTGCAGGCGGTAACTTTCCACCCAACTGTAAACATCTTCATCCGGCCAGCAAACGTAGCAGTCACGTAGTAAAGAAACGAGATCGTAGGTGATCGGGCCATACACGGCATCTTGGAAGTCGATCACACCAAAACTGTCATCGTCTTTCAGCATGAGGTTGCGTGAATGATAATCCCGGTGTGCCACTACAGCCGGTTGCTCTAGCGCACTTTCCTGCAAGGTGTGGAAAGCCGCTGCAATGCAGTCATGCTCAGCTTGAGTCAGATTTAGCGCGAGGTACTCCTCAACAAACCACGTGCTAAACAGCAGCATTTCCCGTTGCAATAGCACGGCATCATAAGGGGGAAGATCACCTCGCTCGAGCGTCTGAATCTTTAATAGTTCTGTCATTGCTGAGCGATAGAGGGCATCAACCGAATCGTTCGTGAGCGCTGGCAGCAGCAAACGATCACCGAAATCTTCCAACAGCATATAACCCTGCTCGAGGTCAGCCGCGATCACCTCCGGCACAGATATGCCCGCCTCACGCCAGCTATTGGCGATCTGTACAAAAATATCACTCGCCTCTTTTTCTGGCGGTGCGTCAACAGCAATCCAATTATCAGAGCCACTGCTTACACGAAAGTAACGTCTAAAACTCGCATCACCAGATACAGGCTTAACATCCCAGCCGCCTTGAATCGGCAGACGGTTCTCTGCTTCTAACTTTTCAACCCATGCTAACAAGCCTGATAAACGCTGCCCCATCCTGTGGTTTCCTCTAGCACAACTAACTATGAATGTTTATTATTCCAGACTCTATAACTTACTCAACCGAAGAATAAAGAGTTTCCTGCTCTTTACCCAGCCATTGGAACATTGGATGCCGTTTCAGAAAGTCCGCGCTCATAAGCTAACGCTCGCGATTACTGCTGCTCTTTTATCTCAATCAGAACTTGCTACCGCAGCCAACGCAGGTTGGGACTGCGAGGCGGTCGATGGTAGTTGGAGTTGCGCTGAAAAGTCCTCCCAAGCACTGGGTGCCCCCAGACAAACCACAGCGGCACCGGCTCAAACACCGGCGAACCCCACCAGCACTAATGGTCAATCAGCGGTTGCAGCACCAGCTGTATCAAGCGCCGCTAAACCAACAGTACAGCCAGCAGCAACACAGACAGCGCCAGCAACATCGCGCCAAGGCCGCTATTCGTATCTCGACTGGTACCCACAGCGCCGCGGTGATGGCCAACTCTGTGCAGGCCAATATATTCAGCCCGAGCTACCTGAAGGCGATGGTACGCCGTTCTCCGAGCAACCCGTCGTTATTGATGCAGATAAAGGCATCGCTCAGCTAGGATTGGGTACAGAGTTGACCGGAAGTGTAAAAATCGTCCAAGGTCAGCGTAGCCTTTATAGCTCGTCAGCACTGATCGATCAGGAAACGGGGCAAATCACGTTGAGTGGCGGAGCAACCTATCGAGAACCCGGTATGCTCCTAACGGGTAAGCGTGCGGAGTCTAATACCAACACCGCGACCACCACGTTATACGATGCCGAGTACGTTCTACATGAGCAACGCATCCGCGGCTCCGTTGCTAAGGTATCTCGCAACGAAGACCGCACCATCACAATCACCGACGGCACCTATACACAGTGTCCCCCGGGGGTTGAGTCATGGCAGGTAGCGGCGTCTGAAATTCAACTCGATCAAGCAAGTGGCTTTGGTCGTGCCGAGAACGCGACACTGCGCCTTGGTAATGTGCCGGTGCTTTATGTGCCGATATTTTACTTCCCGATCGATGATAAGCGCCTATCAGGCTTTTTATACCCTTCGATCCGCTACACCAGTAGTGAAGGTTTGGAGCTATCCACCCCTTACTACTTCAATATCGCCCCCCATATGGACGATACTCTGACACCACGTTACTTCGAGAAGCGCGGCTTGATGCTTGAAAACGAGTTCCGTTACATGAACGAGTACTCACTCAATACCCTAAGCACCGCCGTTTTGCCGGATGATCGACGCTACGGAGATACACGGTGGCTGCTAGGCCTTGAACATGACGGCAAGCAAGGTGCGCACTGGCGTAGCAAGATCGACTACCTCGCGGTTAGCGACAACGACTATTTCGATGATGTAGGGTCCGGCCTAGACATAACCGAGCAAAGCCACCTGAATCGTTATGCGCGACTCTCCTATATAGAAAGCCAATGGCAAGCACATATTGCACTGCAAAGCTACCAAACCATTGATGACACCTTGGCGCCCTATCGCCGTTTGCCCCAAATCAGCTTTATCGGCACACCCAATACAGGTAAATCTTGGCTGGATGCGCGCTATCTGATCGACTTCAACCGCTTTGATCGTGATCTCGATGGTTTAACCGGCGCAGACCGCATTATCGGCGACCGAATCCATTTCGAGCCTACGCTGACCGCCAGCTTCCGAAACCAATGGGGCTATGTGAAACCTTCAGCTAAGTTCTGGTATACACAGTACTCACTCGATAACCAACTAGCCGGTCTTGATGAGACGCCATCCGTTGCAGTGCCTGTGCTGAGTATTGACTCCGGTGTTGTGTTCGAGCGCGATACGCATATTATCGGTAACGATTATATGCAAACGCTCGAGCCACGCTTATTTGGCTTATACGTCCCAGAGAAAGACCAGTCACACATTCCTGACTTTGACTCAGCCGCCTACGACTTTAGCTACCGTTCGCTGTTTCGCGACAACCGTTTTAGTGGACAAGACCGCATTGGTGATGCTCAGCAGATATCCATGGGGGTTACCACTCGCTTAATTGATGACCAAGGTCGCGAAGCCGTCAGCGCGAGTGTTGGCCAGGCGTACTTCTTCGAGAAGCCGAGCGTAAAACTCAACGAAGAAGATGCGCACCTTATCGATGACAAGTTCAGCGATATCGCCACAACCGTCAACTGGCGACCAAACCAACGCGTCATTGCAACTTTTGATGCAAACTTCGATCACACCCAATTCCAGAACACGGAAAATAACTTTTCGGTGCGTTACGAAGAAGATATCAACCGTATCGCGAGCTTTAGCTACCGCTTTAAAGAGGATGTGCGTGAACAAAGTACCGCCTCTTTCATCTGGCCAGTTAATAACCGCTGGTCAACATTGGGCGTCTGGCAGTATGACTGGTTGAACGAAGACGATATCGACACAGCTTTCGGGGTTGAATATGAAAGCTGCTGCTGGCGTACACGTGTTATCGCGCGCCGCTGGTTGAAAGACAATGACGAGAAAGACAACTCTATCTACATCCAGTTTATGCTGAAGGGATTGGGCAACTTCGGAACCAGTGGTGGGTCCACCTTCTTAGAGAAGATCACAGGATTTGAACAGCGTGAAGAGAACAATGAGTATTATTAAGCAACTGCGCCGCTACAGCCTTGTCGCGATCACGTCGGCATTTATCGCCAGCCCGGCGGCCTATGCCGAGCGGATCGCCCTTGATGGCGTTGCTGCAATCGTAAATAACGACATCATCCTTGAGTCTGAGTTTACACAGCGCCTCGCTTTGGTGACTCAGCGCGTACAAGCGCGAGGGCAGCTTGTCCCCAATCCGCAAGTACTGCGTTCACAGGTGATGGATCGTCTCGTGCTCGATAGCTTGCTGAAACAGCTTGCAGAGCGTCAAGGTATTCGTATCTCGGATCGTCAGCTCAACCAAGCCGTTGAGTCGATCGCTTCACGCAACGGCATGACCGTGCCGCAGTTTCGCCAAGCACTCATTGCTGAAGGGCAGAATTACGAAGCCGCACGCGAACAGATCCGCAACGAAATGCTTGTGACCCAAGTCCAGCAAAGTAACGTCAACCGCCGTATTCGTGTTTCTGACCAAGAGATCCGCAACTATCTCAAGCAGAACTCGAATGCCAACCAACAGGTTGAAGTTCTATTGAGCATCATCCTTGCGGCTCTGCCGCAAGAGGCATCGCCACAAGCGATTCAAGACGCGAAAACTCGCATTGACGAGATCGCTACAGAGTTACGTGCAGGCGCCGATTTTGCGGATGTTGCGATTGCATCCTCCGATGCCCCGAACGCACTCAACGGCGGTGACATGGGCTGGAGACGTCTGAATGAACTCCCAGAGCCCTTAGCTGAAGCGGTGGCCGACCTGAATAGCGGAGAGATCAGCACCCCGATTCGTGCGCCAAGCGGATTTTATATCGCACAAGTACGCGACACACGCGGTGGCGCGGTAGAACTAGTTAATCAAACCAAAGTGCGCCACATTTTGATTAAGCCGAGCGAAATCCGCTCACCTGCGCAGGCTAAGCGCTTGATCGACCGTATCTACAACCGTCTACAACAAGGTGAGCCGTTTGATGAAATTGCCCGCGAACTGAGCGATGACAAAGGTAGCGGCTCTGAAGGCGGTGCGTTGGGCTGGGCGTCTCCGGGCCAAATGGTACCGGAGTTTGAACAGGTTATGACACGCTCTGAACCCGGCCAAATTAGTGAACCTTTCCAATCGCGTTTCGGTTGGCACATCCTCGAAGTTGAAGACCGCCGTACCAAAAACATGGGCGATGAGATGCAAGAGTCACAGGCCAAAGCCGCCATCAGTAAGCGTAAGTTTGATGAAGAACTTGCGAACTGGCTGCGCGAGCTGCGCTCACAAGCCTATGTTGAGATTAAGAACTGATGAGTCAATGTAAACGCATCGCTATTACCGTCGGAGAGCCGGCGGGCATCGGTCCAGATTTGGTTATCATGATTGCGCAACAGGCACATTCAGATGAGCTGATCGCCATTTGTGACCCAGAACTGCTGATCACAAGAGCACGCCAGCTCAACTTACCGATTGCGATAGAGCGCTGCACATTTGATACCGAACCGACGCCGCATATCCCTCGCACTATCAAGGTTTATCCGGTTGAACTGAAACGCCCTGCCGTTGCCGGTGAGCTTAACCCTGATAATGCAGCCTACGTCGTCGAGACATTGCGCATCGCGGCTGAAGAGAGCCTAGCTGGGCGCTTCGATGCCATCGTTACAGCACCGGTACACAAGGGTGTTATCAACGAAGGCGGTATTGCATTTACCGGGCATACTGAGTACTTCGAGGCGATCACACAAACACCTCAGGTTGTTATGATGCTGGCTACAGAGGGGCTTCGCGTGGCGCTTGTCACGACTCACTTGCCGCTATCGGCTGTATCTGCGGCGATCACACCTGAGCGCTTAACAGACGTAACAACGGTACTTCACACCTCGCTAAAGCAAGATTTTGGCATCGCTGAACCACATATTTTGGTGGCAGGCTTAAACCCCCACGCTGGCGAGAGTGGACACCTTGGGCACGAAGAGCAAACAACGATCGAACCAACATTAGCAACGTTGCGGACACAAGGCCTGAAATTGACTGGCCCATTGCCAGCCGATACCCTTTTTACCCCCAAATACCTAGAAACCTGCGATGCTGCGCTTGCGATGTATCACGACCAGGGCTTGCCCGTATTGAAGTACAAAGGTTTCGGAAACGCCGTAAACATCACCTTAGGTATGCCGATTATTCGGACCTCCGTTGATCATGGCACAGCCCTAGATTTGGCCGGAACCGGCCGAGCGGATGCAGGTAGCCTGCGTCTTGCTATCCAATATGCCAGCGATATGGCACGTAACAAAGCAAAGAGTATTCATGAGCGCCAAGAAACCCATTAAACACAAAGCGCGTAAACGCTTTGGCCAGAATTTCCTGCAAGACCAGGGCATTATTCGCCAGATCATTCGCTCAATTGCACCGCACCCGAGCGATCACATGGTGGAGATTGGCCCCGGCCTTGGCGCACTCACTGAAGAGATTTTGAGCGAAGCCGGCGCACTTGATGCGATTGAGCTAGACCGTGACCTGCCGCCCATCTTACGTACTAAATTTTTCCGCTACGAAGATAAGTTTCGCATCTTTGAAGCCGACGCCATGAAGTTTGACTTCAATGAACTGCGCCAAGATGATGATCGCCCACTGCGAATTGTTGGTAACTTGCCCTACAACATCTCGACTCAGCTCATTTTTCACTTGCTAAGTCACGCGGGTGATATTCTCGATATGCACTTCATGCTGCAAAAAGAGGTGGTTGACCGCCTCGCGGCGAAGCCCGGCGATAACAACTACGGCCGCCTAGGCATCATGGCGCAGTATTACTGTGACGTTGAACCGCTGTTTATCGTACCGCCGGAAGCGTTCGACCCTATCCCGAAAGTGGATTCTGCCATTGTGCGCCTGACACCGCATAAAACGCTGCCTCATGTTGCACAGGACCTCACCATGTTGAAGCGAGTGGTCACCACAGCGTTCACCCAGCGCCGTAAAACTTTGCGCAACAATTTGAAAGAGCTGATCAGTGCAGATAAGCTTGAAGAGATCGGCATTGATCCGACATTACGTCCGGAACGCCTAACAATCGCCGACTTTATTGTGATCGCAGATCAACTTAGTTCAACGCAATAAGAGCACCCCATGGACCAACTTGACCCTAGCAACCTGATCAAAATAGATGTCGCGACTCGCTTTCTGCCTGAGCAATCTGATCCTGAAGCGCACCGCTTTGTATTCTCTTATGAGATTACGATCACCAACGACCACAATCAGCCCGTGCAGCTATTGAGCCGCCGCTGGGTTGTGACCGATGGCAATGAGCATGTGCAAGAGATCGAAGGCGAAGGCGTGGTTGGAGAACAACCCGTTATCCAACCTAACCACAGCTACCAATACACCAGCGGAACCGTTCTAGCGACACATGTTGGCAGCATGTTCGGCCACTACAATATGGAAACTGCAGATGGAGATGCTTTCCAAGCGCCTATCCCGCCGTTTACATTGGCCCGACCTAACGCGCTACATTAATCGCGCTTTCACATTGAGCTAACAGATGGCAACTTACGCTATTGGTGACGTACAAGGCTGCTATGACGAGCTACAAGCGCTCGTTAGCAGCCTAAATCTCCAACCTGAAGATACCCTTTGGTTTTGTGGTGACCTAGTTAACCGCGGCCCCAAATCCCTCGAAACCTTGCGTTATGTTCGCTCGCTCGGCACTCAAGCTGTGACCGTGCTCGGCAATCATGACTTGCACCTACTTGCTGTGCATCATGGCCTAGCGCGCACCAAACGCAGCGACACATTAGACGCCATTCTGGACGCACCTGACCGCAACGACTTGATGCAGTGGCTGCAACAGCAACCGTTGCTGCACTACGATCCAGACCTCAACTGCGTGATGACGCACGCAGGAGTTCCGCCGAAGTGGAGCGTCGAGAAAGCTAGCCTGTTAGCCAGCGAAGTGGAAAACACCCTTCGCTCGCCTCGCGCTACCGACTTCTTCGAGCATATGTACGGAAATCAGCCCACACGCTGGTCGAGCAAGCTGGAAAGCTGGGAGCGCTTTCGGGTTATTACTAACTACTTCACCCGCATGCGCTTTTGTACCGCGGAAGGCGATCTTGAGTTTGCCTCTAAAGGGGGGTTGGAAACCCAACCGGACGGCTTCTTGCCTTGGTTTAAGCAACCTAACCGCAAAGCGGCTGAACAAAACATTGTATTTGGCCACTGGGCAGCCCTTGAAGGCAAAGCCGACGCCCCCCATGTATATGCTTTAGATACAGGGTGTGTTTGGGGCGAACGTCTCACTGCAATGCGCCTTGAAGATAAGCAGCGCTTCTCTGTTCCCAGCGCGCAATCTAAGTAACCGATCACTGCTGAATATCGAGGTTCCCCATGGATAACTACACGTGCATTACCGTTGAACAAGCTCAGGAGATCATCGATAACGGCGCGGCTATCGCAGATATACGTGACCCGCAGAGTTTTGCAGCTGGGCGCATTCCGGGGTCAGTTAACCTCAACAACGACAACTTGCATGCTTATATCAGCCAAGCGGACTTAGACAAACCCCTCATCGTATGCTGCTACCATGGCATCAGCAGCATGTCCGCCGCACAATACTTAAACCATCAAGGCTTTGAGACCGTTTATAGTCTTGATGGCGGTTTTGAAGCATGGTCGCTACGCTGCACTGATCGTATTGAGCGCTAAGTCGATGCAGATTTACCTTGTCGGCGGTGCGGTCCGCGATCAACTGCTCGGCTATCCCGTATACGATCGCGACTGGGTTGTCGTCGGTGCGACACCAGAAGAGATGCTCAACCAAGGCTTTAAGCCGGTTGGTGCTGACTTTCCCGTTTTTTTACATCCCGACACTAGCGAAGAGTATGCGCTAGCGCGGACCGAGCGAAAGAGCGGCAAAGGCTACAAGGGCTTTAAGTATCATGCTTCGCCTGATGTCACCCTCGAGGAAGATCTATCTCGACGGGACTTGACCATCAATGCGATGGCACAAGACAGCGCAGGCGCTATCATCGATCCCTTTAAGGGGCAACAAGACTTAGCCAACCGCACCTTGCGACATGTTTCACCAGCATTTGAAGAAGACCCTTTACGAGTACTGCGCGTAGCACGTTTCGCAGCTCGTTATGCTCATCTTGGTTTTCAGGTGGCGCCTGAGACTATTCAGCTGATGCAAAAGATTGCCTCTGGAGACGAACTAGAGCATTTAACCAAAGAGCGCGTTTGGCAAGAGCTAGAGCGAGCCATTATGGAGCGCTCATCCCTAACCTTTTTCACGGTACTGGCAAATAGCCACGCGGCAGAGAAGCTGTTTGGATGTCTTGGGCGGGTAGCTGAGCATCAAGCCGCAACCGCATTAGCCGCAACCTTTTCTGAGCAAACCGAAGGCCCAGTCCGCTTTGCTAGTTTCGCCTATTTGGCGCAGCTGCATACCCGTACCTCTTTCGAGACTCTGTACGAAAAGCTGCGTATGCCCAATGCCTACCGCGACTTAACACAACAGGTAGCAACTGCTTACCCGGCACTGACACAATGGGAAAGTCTTTCACCAGAGCAGCGGCTAGAAACAATCCAAGCACTGGATCTGATCAGACGTCCAGAACGGCTCAACGCTATTTTGATAGCCTGTCGTAACCTAGCCACAGCGCTGAATAGCCCGCTAAACGCGGTGAATACTATCGAGCCTCTACTACAAAAAATCGCCGAAATTGACCCAAAGAGTTTGATCCAGCAGGGCTTTAAAGGCGCGCAGCTAGGGCAAGAGATTCGCAAGCAACAACTGACGCTGTGCCATAGCTGACTTGGTCTATTAAATACGAGCACGCTCGTTTGAAATGGAACGGGCACGCCACGTAAAAGCGACGGGTTTCAGCTTTTGCTGCTTATCATAGGCTTGCCAGAGCGCGCTGTAGGTCTGCTGTTCAATAGGATGATAATCGCGCGGCGCAATCTCAGCTAATGGCCAAAGTACAAACGCGTTGTAAAGTATTTCGTCACGCGGCAGTTGCACACCATCAATATCGCCCACTCGCTCATCGTAAGTTAGGATATCGATATCAAGTGTTCGCGGGGCAAACTTAGCGCCCCCTCGAGTACGTCCATTATTGTCTTCAATCGCCTTAAGCACACCCAACAACTCCCCAACTGAGAGGTCGGTTTTTACACCTACCGCTAGGTTCAAGAAGGGATTGCCATTAAAACCGACGGCTTCACTTTCAAAAACCGAAGATATATCTAGCTCACCAAACTGCTCGGCGAGCGCATCAAGCGCAGCGTTAATGTGCTTATAACGATCAATATTAGAGCCCAAACTCAAGTAGACTTGCGCCATTAGCCACGATTCCCACGTTCAATAATAACGCCAACACTTTGAGCTTGGGGTATCGCCCCAGGCTTGCCAAGCTTCAACCTTAACCAGCTCACACCAAATTCTTGCATAACCAGCGTGGCAATCTCTTCGGCCATCGTCTCGACCAGCAGAAACTCACTCGCTTCGATAAACTCAAGCAACCGATCAGAGACCGCTTTGTAGTTCAGGGTGTTATCGATATCCTCTGTGTTTGCCGCAGCCCGGATATCCGTACCCATCTCCAAATCGAGCGTCACCTGCTGGCGAATCTCGCGCTCCCAATCGTAGATGCCGATCACCGTCTCTGCGGTCAGCCCCGCTATGTAAACAATATCCATCACGCGCCTTGTTCTACTTTTGCTAGTATGTCCATCGGCCAACGAGGCTTGGCCTCAATCACCAAATCACTTTCCTGGCCTGCGAGTAACCGCTGACACCCGGCGAAGGCGATCATCGCACCATTATCGGTACAAAACCGCGGCCGAGCGTAGAAAAGCGCTGAACGTTCTTTTTTGACAACCTCAGCCAGCCGCTCCCGCAGCCGCTGATTGGCACTCACACCCCCAGCAATAATAAGCTGTTTAAGCCCTGTTGCTTGCAATGCACGGCGACATTTAATGGCCAACGTTTCAACAACGGCTTCTTCAAAAGCCGCTGCAATATCGGCCTGCGTTTGAGCATCAACAACACCATCAACGCGATGTGCAGTAATCGTATTCAAGGTGAACGTTTTTAAGCCAGAAAAGCTGAAGTCTAAACCGGGGCGGTCGGTCATTGGGCGTGGAAAGCGGAAACGACTACGATCACCTTGCTCAGCAAGCTTCGCAATCAACGGCCCACCCGGGTAGTCCATACCTAACATTTTGGCGGCTTTATCAAAGGCCTCGCCAGCTGCATCATCTAGGGACTCACCCAACAACTCATACGCACCGATACCAGTGACTTTAACCAACTGAGTGTGGCCACCGCTCACCAGTAGAGCGACAAACGGAAAAGCTGGCGGTTCATCTTCTAGCATCGGCGCCAACAGGTGCCCTTCCATATGATGAACGCCAATTGCGGGTATATCCCACGCCATTGCCAATGAACGACCAGTTGATGCTCCCACCATCAGCGCGCCAACCAATCCAGGGCCTGCCGTGTAGGCTACAGCATCCAAATCGCTACCTTGCAGATCAGCTTGGGCCAGCGTTTCACGGATCAGTGGCAGTAGCTTACGTACGTGGTCACGGGACGCCAGCTCTGGCACCACGCCGCCATACTCAGCGTGCATTTTTACTTGGCTATACAGCGTGTCCGCAAGTAGCCCCTGCTCACTGTCGTAAATCGCCACGCCCGTTTCATCACAAGAGGTTTCAATGCCCAGCACCTTCATGTCGCGTTATCTAACCTAGTTGTTCATAAGTGGAGCGCTATTATCCATCAAATCTGGGCAGAATTCACGAATATAACTTTGACAAACAGGCTATCTGCACTTAAAATTTTGCGCTTCGTTCTGGGTACCTGCCCAAACGAGTATCGAAAATTAGTTAAATTCAATTAGGTGGAAAACAGATGCCTGCAGTTAAAGTAAAAGAAAACGAGCCATTTGATGTAGCTCTTCGTCGTTTCAAGCGTTCTTGCGAAAAAGCGGGTGTTCTTGCTGAAGTACGTAAGCGTGAATTTTACGAGAAGCCAACATCGGTTCGTAAGCGTAAAGCTGCTGCTGCTGTTAAACGCCACGCTAAGAAAGTTCAGCGTGACGCAGCACGTCGTGTTCGCCTTTACTAAGCAACTCGCTTAGCTAGGCCACAGGTACTATATTTTCGAGATTTAGCATCATTTAAATAACAGGTCAGGTCAAAATGTCAGCGCTGAAAAAACAGATTAGCGATGCAATGAAAGCAGCTATGCGTGCCAAAGATAAGGAAACGCTAGGTGTTGTTCGACTCATTTTGGCCGAGCTCAAACGCATCGAAGTGGATGAGCGTATAGAATTAGATGATGCCCGAGTATTAGCGACGCTAGATAAAATGTCGAAACAGCGTCGCGACTCAATCTCACAATTTGAAGAAGCGGGCCGCAATGACTTGGCGGACTCTGAGCGACAAGAGCTGGAGGTGATTAAAACTTTCTTGCCGCAACCGCTAACAGATGAAGAAATCGCTGCCATCATCGATGCTGCCGTAGCATCAACTGGCGCATCAGGTATGCAGGATATGGGTAAGCTTATGGCTGAGATCAAACCCCAACTGCAAGGCCGCGCTGATATGGGAACCGTTTCCAAGCTGGTGAAAAGCCGACTGGCCGGTTAAACTCGCCTCAATCATTTGATTGAGAGCGTTATGGCTGGACGAATCCCCCAAAACTTCATTGATGACCTGCTCGCACGCGTTAATATCGTCGATATCATCGATGGGCGTGTGAAACTCAAAAAAGCTGGCAAAAACTATTCTGGTTTATGCCCTTTCCACCAAGAAAAGTCACCATCATTCTCTGTCAGCCCTGATAAGCAGTTCTATTATTGCTTTGGCTGTGGCGCAGGTGGTAATGCAATCGGCTTCCTCATGGAATATGAGCGCCTTGACTTCCCCCAAGCTGTTGAAGAGGTCGCGAAACTCGTTGGTGTTGATGTGCCACGCGAAGCACAAATCGATTCCAAAACACCTTCCCAGCGCGCGCAACTCGATATTCTGGATCAAGTCTCCGCCTATTATGAGGAGATGCTGAAAGGCCATAGCGACAACCAGCGCGCGATTAGTTATTTAACCCATCGTGGACTCAGCGGAAAAGTTGCAAAATTTTTCTCACTTGGTTACGCCCCTCCAGGGTGGAGCAACCTGTTACAACGCTTTGCCGACTCCAACCAGAAGAAAGCCCTACTGGAAGAGAGCGGTATGTTGATCCACAACGAAGAGAAGCAATCTCACTACGACCGCTTCAGAGATCGAATCATGTTCCCAATACGTGATGTACGAGGCCGCGTGGTGGCATTCGGGGGACGTGTATTAGGGGATGAAAAGCCTAAGTACCTGAACTCGCCAGAAACCGACACCTTTCATAAAAGCCGCGAACTTTACGGCCTTTACGAGGCAAGAAAACTAACACAAAAACTCACACGCATTGTTATCGTAGAAGGCTATATGGATGTCATTAGCCTGACCCAATTCGGCATCACTTATGCCGTCGCAACACTCGGTACCGCCGCTACGGCGCAACATCTGGAGCGGCTTTTTAAAACCGTCTCGGAGGTCATCTTTTGTTTCGATGGCGACGCAGCCGGTCGCAAAGCAGCGCAACGCGCGCTAGAAACAACGTTGCCCGTTATCAGAGATGGCCTACAGGCACGCTTTATGTTTCTGCCAGAAGGGGAAGACCCAGATAGCCTGGTGCGTAGCGAAGGGAAGGAAGGTTTTGAAGCACGGTTGGATGAAGCACTTCCGTTTAGCGAATTCTTTTTCAAGAGCTTAGGGGACGGCGTCGATATGTCTACCCTAGATGGCCGCGCCCTTATGAGCGCTGCAGCTCTACCGAAAATCCAGCAAATGCAGAACAGCCTGCTACAGCAGATGATGCTCGACAAGGTATGTGAAATCACTGGCCTAGAGCCTGAAAGCATTAGTATCCACGCTAATCTTGCACCACAAATCAGCGCGACGCCTGATCAGCCCAAGCAGCAGCTAGCGCCCAAAACTCAACTTCCGTCGCGCGCGCTCTCTTACCCAAGCAAGAGCAAGCCACAGAGCACGGTTAGCCTTTGTAGCCACCCCATATCCTTGCTGCTCCACCACCCAGAACTGGTGAGCAAAGTGGAGAGTTCAGAACCGTTACGCGTACTAAACCATACACATATTGATACACTGATTGCCTTGATTGATTATCTCAAAGCAACACCAGAAGCATCGCTTGGTTCTCTGCTTATCGATTGGAGCGATGATCCAGCATTGAGCCCTCTACTGTTGCAACTGAGTGAGATTTCGCGCCTCGACCCTATTCTCAGTGAGGATGCCAACCGCTTGTTTGATGATGCGTGGGAGCGCCTACAACGAGATGCCAGTATTCAAAGCATTGCAGCGTTACAGAAGAAGCCATTCTCAACCCTTTCTGACGCCGAAAAGCAGCAGTTAAGGGAGTTATCAAAATTGCGCACTCACTAATCAAAAAACCTTGAATTATTCCATCCCCACCCCCAAAAACAGGGATTATGGTCTAATGTTAACAATGCCTGTACGAATTTTTTTATACTGGCTTTGGTAAGTGGTCGACGTTATAATATCGCGCTCACTTTTTTGTTGTCATAATCGCATCTTCGTAGGACGTCCATGTCAGATACCTCTCAGCAGCAATCCCGTCTTAAAGAACTGATCGCCCGCGGTAAAGAACAAGGTTATCTCACTTACGCTGAAGTGAACGATCACCTTCCAGAGGATATCGCCGATCCAGATCAGGTCGAAGATATCATTCGCATGATCAACGACATGGGCATCAACGTATCTGAAGAAGCACCTGATGCCGAAACGCTGCTGATGACAGAGGGCGACTCTGCGGATGAAGCAGACGATGAAGCCGTTGCAGCACTAGCTGCCGTTGAATCAGATGCTGGCCGAACAACAGACCCTGTGCGTATGTACATGCGCGAAATGGGTACAGTTGAGCTACTCACACGCGAAGGCGAAATCGAGATCGCTAAGCGTATCGAAGAAGGTATCCGTGAAGTGATGGCTGCCTTGGCTAACTTCCCAGGATCCGTCGAGATCATCCTCGAAGCCTACGCCGCCACACTGCAAGAAGAGGGCCGTTTAAGCGACATCTTCAGTGGCTATATCGATCCCGATGAAGCGGTTGTGCCAGCGCCAGTTGTCGAAGAAAAGGTCGAAGAAGAGCTGGACGACGAAGACTCTGACGATGAAAGCGATGAAGATGACGACTCTGAAGACGGCGAACGCGGTCCTGATCCAGAGGAAGCGCGCCTACGCTTTACTGAAATTCGTACTCACCTACTCGCTGTTTACGAAGCGACTGAAAAGCATGGTCGTGCAAGCAAAGAATTTGATAGCGCAATGCGAGATCTTGCGACAGCCTTTGCACCGATTAAGCTATCGCCTCGTTTTTACGATACCCTCGTTGAGCGCGTACGCGACTTTATCGCACGTGCACGCCAGCAAGAACGCACGATCATGCGTATCTGCGTACAGCGCGCTAAAGTACCGCGCGGTATGTTCATCAAAGAGTTCCCAGGCAACGAGACAAACCCTGACTGGTTCAAAACGCTAGCGAACTCTGATCAAAGTTATGCAAGTGCGATTAAACGCAACCTTCCTGATTTAGAACGTGCACAACGTAAACTCTTGGCATTGGAAGAAGAGGCTCAAATTGAGCTGTCCGATATCAAAGAAGTAAATCGCCGCCTATCTATCGGTGAAGCTCGTGCCCGTCGTGCGAAGAAAGAGATGGTTGAAGCCAACTTGCGTTTGGTAATCTCTATCGCGAAAAAGTATACCAACCGAGGCTTACAGTTCTTGGATCTTATCCAAGAGGGTAACATCGGCTTGATGAAAGCCGTTGATAAGTTCGAGTACCGCCGCGGTTACAAATTCTCCACCTATGCCACATGGTGGATTCGTCAGGCTATTACTCGCTCGATTGCCGACCAAGCACGTACGATCCGTATTCCGGTACACATGATCGAAACGATCAATAAGCTCAACCGTATTTCACGCCAAATGCTTCAGGAAATGGGTCGTGAGCCGCTGCCAGAAGAGCTGGCAGAGCGCATGGATATGCCTGAGGACAAGATCCGCAAGGTGCTGAAGATAGCAAAAGAGCCGATCTCGATGGAAACGCCAATCGGCGATGATGAAGACTCGAGCCTAGGTGACTTTATCGAAGACGTTAACCACACGTCACCGGTAGATTCAGCAACCGGTGAAGGCCTGTGTGAAGCAACACGTGAAGTCCTTGCGGGCCTAACAGCGCGCGAAGCGAAAGTGCTACGTATGCGCTTTGGTATCGACATGAACACTGACCACACGCTTGAAGAGGTGGGTAAACAGTTTGACGTTACACGTGAGCGTATTCGTCAGATCGAAGCAAAAGCGTTACGTAAGCTGCGCCACCCAAGCCGTTCAGACCATCTACGCAGTTTCTTGGACGAGTAGAAATCTCCATTGATATCAAAGTATTGCGCCAATAATTGATTCTCTGTATTATTGGCGCCTCTTTATCGGGCCTATAGCTCAGTTGGTCAGAGCAGCGGACTCATAATCCGTTGGTCCCAGGTTCAAGTCCTGGTGGGCCCACCAATCTCATTATCTGTCACTCGCTACACCCAAATTACTTCTCACACCAAGATATTTGTTGTCATTTCAAGCCGTTACTCAAAATACTGTTTTACAATCTTTTCGATAACACCTTCATTTTTAAGCGACTTAATTGCTGCGTTTAAGCGGTGCTGTTCAGCAACAATTGCTGAACGCATGGATAGACCAAAATAAAGATCCACATTATTTTTTGGGCCCCAGTTCGCTTCCTCTACCCGATCAAGCGCTCCTTTGATCTTTATGTGGTATTGGATCTGACAGTTAGTACCGATAATCGTATCGATTCGGCCATGAATGAGCATATCCAGTAGCTGATCTTCATCGCTCACACTGTGTTTACGCAACTTATCGTCTTTATCAAACCGTTCAAAATACGCTGAGTTCAAAACATAGCCAACTTTATAACGGTACAGATCCTCGTAACTTGAAATTTGAATGCCACTCTCTTTACGAACATAAAACACGCTTGAGCACTCAGAGTAATAAGGAGGACTGGTATATTGTATGTATTCTGCGCGCTCGTCAGTCTTCGCCAGTCCTGTAATCGCATCTATTTTGCCTTGCTCCATATAGCGCAAAGCACGCACCCAGGGGATACGCTGAAAACGGAAGGAGATATCAGGTAGACGACGCTGAAGCTCATTGGCGATATCAACATCAATACCACGGTATTCACCCTCATCCATAATGGTAAAGGGCGGCCAAGGGTCTGTGCCAATGACATATTCGACAGCTTTTACGTGAGCAGCAGAAGTAAATAACGCTAATCCAGTAGCAAGAGTCCCTAAATATCTGAAGTTTGCTTTCATTCGCGAAACCTCAAGCTAGGAGAATATGCTCAGTGTAGCAAAAGATTCACAGGATCAACGGAGAAAGTGAAGAGTAGCGCCATCACGGAGTGACGCTTAGCACCTTAAAATTGTACTCTCTGGGTTTATCAACTCTCGAGCCCCCTATCTAGCAACACAGCAGTAAGCCAGAGCTCGGAAGTAACACCTCTGTGTGGCAGCCCCAAAATAAGATTTGGCCAAATGCTATGTGGAGGCAGGAATGAGGCTTTAAAGACCTCAGGTCATCTGTGGCGTGCTAACAAATTGCCACGACATCTCGCTGAGGTACTCTATGGTAGGGTATTAAAGGGCAGCCCAGAATTAGCTGCCCAGCTTTCGAAAAGCGACTTCCCTATTCCTACTCCGCTCTACCGTACTTGTCATCAAAGCGAACGATATCATCCTCACCCAGATAAGTACCGGACTGAACTTCGATCATCTCAAGTGGGATCTTGCCAGGGTTTTCCAAGCGGTGTTTTTCACCTGCTGGAATATAGGTCGATTCGTTCTCTTGCAGCAAGAACTCGCGCTCGCCATTGGTCACCTTTGCGGTTCCAGAAACAACAATCCAATGTTCCGCTCGATGGTGATGCATCTGCAGCGATAACCGCCCACCCGGGTTCACAGTAATACGCTTTACTTGGTAACGTTCCCCAAGGTCGATCGTATCGTAACAGCCCCAAGGACGATAAACCTCTCGGTGTTGCTGATGCTCATTGCGCCCAGCCGTTTTGATCTGAGCAACCAGTTTCTTCACATCTTGGATACGGTCTTTATGGGCAACAAGAACGGCATCCTTGGTATCAACTATAATCAAGTCTTCGATACCCAGTGTCGTCACAAGGCGCTCCTGAGAGACCACCAAAGTATTGTTGGTGGATTCAGTCAGTACGTCGCCTGTCAGCACGTTACCGTTAGCATCTTTCTCTTTTAGATCCCAAAGCGCAGACCAACTGCCTACATCGCTCCAACCTGCATCGAGTGGAATCACAGCAGCAGCATCTGTTTTTTCCATGACGGCATAATCGATGGAGTCGTCCGGACAGCTTTGGAAGCTTGCTGTATCAACCCGGATAAAATCAAGATCTGCTTGTGTTGCCTGCATCGCCTCACGACAGCTCGCTAAGATTTGCGGCGAATGCTTCGCTAGCTCCTCTAGGTAGCGATCTACACGGAAGAGAAACATGCCGCTATTCCAGTAGTACTCACCCGAGTCTACATAAGCTTGCGCCGTTGCAAGCTCAGGCTTCTCAACAAACTGGGCGACTTGATAAACACTGTCAGCGTCCAGCTCACCGCCTCGTTTGATGTAACCAAATCCGGTTTCTGGGTAATGCGGCACAATACCAAAAGTGACGAGCTGGCCATCATTCGCTACGGGCGCCGCCAATTGAACGACTCGGTTAAGCTCATGGGTATTTTGAAAAACATGGTCTGCCGGTAAAACGAGCATGAGCTCCGATGCACGGCCAGCCGCCTCGAGTTGAAGTGCGGCTAACGCAATCGCTGGAGCCGTATTACGCCCCACAGGCTCAAGCAAAATATCCGCTTGGATAGCAGTATGGCGTAACTGCTCTGCGACTAAAAAGCGATGCTCTTCATTACAGATCACCAGTCCTTCCTGCATCCCCTCAAGACGATCAATGGTTTCTTGCAGCATTGTTTTATCTGAATTCAACGACAAAAACTGCTTAGGATATTGTGCACGCGACATTGGCCATAGACGCGTTCCAGACCCACCGCAGAGAACCACCGGAATCATATTTCTCATCCTCTAAGTTATTTGATGACCTCTAGCCATCGTCCAGAAACCATTTCTGCGCTCTATTGTAGCGCGTGATAGCCGTTATACCCTGCTAGGACACAACTGTAGCTGAACTAAAGAAAGAAAAAGCGGCACTAAGCCGCTTAATCAAACAGTTCCGCTTCTGCGAGCGGTATGCCGTCGGCATCTTTCGCTGACACTAGCGGCGCGCTCTCTAGCTGCCAGTCGATACCGAGTTCTGGATCATCCCAGCGAATCGAGCGCTCGTGCTCCGGCGCGTAGTAGTCAGTTGTTTTGTATAGAAATTCCGCACTTTCAGATAAGACCACAAAGCCGTGCGCGAAGCCCTCTGGCACCCAGAGTTGGCGTTTGTTATCCGCTGATAAGCGCACCCCCACCCATTGGCCAAAGGTTTCCGATGAGCGGCGAATATCAACAGCGACATCCAACACTTCGCCAGCGGTCACACGCACCAGCTTACCTTGCGGCTGCTTAATCTGATAATGAAGGCCACGCAATACGCCATGGGCCGATTTAGAGTGGTTATCCTGAACAAAGTCCCGCTCAAGCCCCGTTAACTCTTTGAAGCGCTGCTGGTTAAAACTCTCCATAAAGAAGCCACGCTCATCACCGAAAACGGTCGGCTCAAGAATCAGAACATCAGGCAGCGTTGTTTCAATAACTTTCATATTGTTGTGTTATTTTCCATGTTGTACGCATTGCAAAAGATAAGTGCCGTAGCTGGTTTTTTTCAACCGTTCGCCGCTGGCGATAAGCTCCTCATCTGAGATCCATCCCTGCTTCCAAGCGATCTCTTCAAGGCATGCCACTTTAAGTCCTTGGCGGTGTTCAATGGTTTGCACGTACTGAGACGCTTCTAGCAAACTATCGTGAGTGCCGGTATCCAGCCATGCAAAGCCTCGTCCTAGGCGCTCAACGCGCAAGTCGCCACGCTCTAGGTAAGCATTGTTGACGCTGGTGATTTCAAGCTCACCACGCCATGAAGGCTTGACCGCTTTGGCAATATCCACCACATCGTTATCGTAGAAATAGAGGCCTGTTACGGCGTAGTTCGATTTAGGCTTCTCAGGCTTCTCTTCAATGGATACTGCTCGGCCTTGTCCATCAAATTCAACGACACCGAAGCGCTCTGGATCATGCACAAGGTAGCCGAAAACTGTCGCCCCGGACTCGTTCTCACCTGCTCGCTTGAGCTGCTCAGAAAAGCCTTGCCCATGGTAGATGTTATCGCCAAGCACAAGGCATACCGGATCATTACCGATAAAAGACTCACCGATGATAAACGCCTGTGCGAGCCCATCTGGAGATGGTTGCTCTGCATAAGTAAAACTGACACCAAACTCGCTACCATCACCCAACAGGCGTTGATACTGAGGTAGGTCTTCTGGTGTGGAGATGATCAAAATTTCTCGAATCCCAGCCAACATCAACACGGAAATCGGATAGAAGATCATCGGTTTGTCATAGATCGGTAGCAGCTGCTTTGAAACACCCCGTGTAATCGGGTGCAAACGTGTACCAGAGCCTCCTGCGAGGACAATGCCTTTACGTGCCATAGTGGATATCTCTATTGTGTAGACTGCAAAAATTCTTCTAGTGTTGTACTAAGCTCATCCTGCCAATCAGGCAGCTCAACCCCTAATGTTGCCTCAATTAACTGCAAGGATAAACGTGAGTTAAGTGGGCGCTGTGCTGGCGTTGGATACTCTGCCGTCGGAATTGGTAGAACCCGTTCGGGTGTAATTGCTAAGCGGTGTCCAAGCGCCGCCGCTTGAGTAAAAATCGCTTGAGCAAAGCCTTGCCAACTGGTCTCGCCACGGGGGCAAAGATGATAAACACCATCAGCTATATCGTCTGCCTGTAAGCGCCGATACGCAGCTAATGTCGCGACGTTTGCAATCAGCCGCGCTGAGGTAGGCGCGCCAATCTGATCAGCAACAACGCGTAGTTCATCACGCTCGCCACCTAAACGCAGCATCGTCTTCATAAAGTTGTTGCCGCGCACACTGTAAACCCAACTCGTGCGGAAGATTAAGTGCTTTGCGCCGCTCTCCAAGATAGCGAGATCGCCTGCCAGCTTCGTTTGCCCATATACAGACAAAGGCTTCGGTTGGCTGGACTCTTGCCATGTGATGCTTCCGTCACCCGGATAAACATAGTCACTGGAGAAATGCACCAGCAGAGCATCATGGCTTGCCGCCCAGCTCGCAAGCTGAGCAGGTAGCTCCGCGTTGAGCCGCCGTGCAGCGGCTTCTTCAGATTCGGCCAGATCAACCGCCGTCCACGCCGCGGCGTTAACAATTAACTGCGGCTGTTCGCGCTCAAGCCATTGCTCCACCGCTTGCGTATCAGCTAGATCTAAAGCGTCGCGAGTCGGCGCGATCACCTTACCTAGCGGAGCGAGCGTACGTTGCAGTTCGAACCCGACTTGGCCGCGGCTCCCAGTGAGTAGTATCTTCATCGGCCCAACCCCAAACGCTCACCTTGATAGCTACCATCTTGAACATTTCGCCACCAGCTTTCGTTGTCGAGGTACCATTGCACCGTTTTGCGAATGCCAGACTCGAACGTTTCCTCAGGGTGCCAACCCAGATCCGCTTGGATCTTGCTCGCATCGATCGCGTAACGCTGATCATGTCCTGGCCGGTCTGATACGTAGGTAATCAGATCACGATAGCTTTCACTATTGAGTGAAGCGTTGTGTTCTGTCGGGCGTAGTTCATCCAAAATATCGCAAATCTGCTGTACCACTTCGATATTCTGCTTTTCATTATGGCCGCCGATATTATAGGTCTCACCGACGCTGCCATTTTGGGCAACCAAAATCAGCGCACGCGCATGGTCTTCTACGTAGAGCCAATCCCGTACTTGCGTACCGTTGCCGTAGATAGGCAAAGGTTTACCAGCCAAACAGTTCAGAATGACCAGCGGAATCAGTTTCTCTGGGAAGTGATAGGGGCCGTAGTTGTTCGAGCAGTTTGTGACTAGCGTCGGTAGCCCAAACGTTCTTAGCCACGCTCGCACCAGATGGTCGGATCCCGCTTTACTCGCAGAGTAGGGTGAACTCGGCTCATAAGGTGTGGTCTCGGTGAACAGGCTGCCATCATCCGGTAAGTCACCATACACTTCATCTGTGGATATATGGTGGAAACGGAAAGCCGCAGCCTTTTCGGCGTGTTCCGTTTGCAGGTTACTCCAGTAGTTACGCGCAACATCAAGCAGCGTATAAGTACCTACAATATTGGTTTGGATAAAAGCACCTGGGCCATCAATCGAGCGATCTACGTGGCTCTCTGCAGCCAAATGCATGACAATATCCGGCTGATGCTTCGCAAAAACTTCCGCCATCGCTTGAGCATCGCAAATATCGTGATGTTCAAAGCTGTAGCGCTCATTGCTGCTAATCGATTGCAGTGACTCTAGATTGCCGGCATAGGTTAACTTGTCGACATTCACAACCCGATGCTGCGTATTGTTAATCAGCTCACGTACCACCGCTGAGCCAATAAACCCCGCCCCTCCTGTTACCAGGAACGTTTTCGTTTCCATATTATTCTCTTCAAAACAGCGACCCAAGGCGTTAAGCGCCAAGGGTATGTAACTGCCCAGTTACTTGGTGCGCCTTGTTAGAAGGCGTAAAACTGAGTGCAGATTGTAAAAAAAGTTTCATGATAGCGTCTTGATCTGCGTCTTCGCAGGCGCTCTCTAAGCGCTCCAGCAGCACAGACAACTGCGGCCACTCTAAGTAGTGCTCATCAGCCGACATAATACGCGCATGCTCGGTGCCTGATAGCCGCTCACCTAACCAAAGCTCTTCGTATAGCTTTTCACCCGGACGCAGCCCAATCACCTCAATGGCAATATCGCCGTCTGGGTTGTCGTTATCCCGCACGGTCAGGCCGCTGAGGCGAATCATACGATGAGCAAGCTCCATGATACGCACCGGCTTGCCCATATCGAGTACGAAGACATCGCCGCCTTTACCCATTGCCCCGGCTTGCAGCACAAGCTGCGATGCCTCGGGAATCGTCATAAAATATCGTACAACCTCTTCATGGGTAACGGTTACAGGCCCACCTGCATTGATCTGCTGACGAAACAGCGGCACCACCGACCCGGAAGAACCCAATACGTTACCAAAGCGCACCATCACAAAACGCGTTTGTGTTTGCTTACGCGCCAGTGCTTGTAAGATTAGCTCAGCGAACCGCTTGCTCGCCCCCATAACATTCGTAGGGCGTACCGCTTTATCAGTAGAGATCAGTACAAAGTTGTCCACTCCACTTTCGATCGCCGCCTCGGCACAACGCAGTGTACCCAGTACATTGTTTTTAACGCCAACAACTACGTTGCTCTCAACCAGCGGTACGTGTTTGTAGGCAGCAGCATGATAGACCGTCTCGACACCATACTGCTTCATCAAGCGCGTCAAATGCTTGCGCGATAAAACCGAGCCAAGCACCGGCTCGATTTCCACCAGACTGTGGCGCTGCGACGCTAATCCGCGTAGCTCTTTATCAACTTGGTAAAGCGCGTACTCCGATAGATCAAATAGCAACAACCGCTTAGGTCCAAGGCGGACGATCTGGCGGCACAACTCCGAGCCAATCGAGCCACCAGCGCCTGTCACCAATACCGTTTTATCGGTGATGTTAGCGCGCATCAAACGATCAACCGGCGCAACAGGATCTCGGCCCAGCAGATCCTCCACTGACACCTCTTTCAGCTCATCAATTTTTGCACGGCCATTGATCAACTCTCCCATATCAGGGATTGATAAAACTTCGCACGAGAGCGTTTCTAGGTTGCGCAAAATAGCATGACGCTCACTCTTTTTGATGCGTGGCAGCGCCAGTAGCACCTTCTTCACATGATGGCGCTCCACCAGCTCAGCCATACGTTGCGGCGCAAACACCTCCAAGCCTTGAATAAATGACTTCACTAATCGTGAGTCATCATCCACATACCCAACGGGAAAGTACTCCGCTCCCTGATTGATCGCTAAATGCAACTGCCGCCCCGAAGCGCCCGCACCGTAGATCAGCACCGGTATGCGATCACCTTTGGTGTTCTGGTAGATCATGCGGAAGAATAAGCGCACGCCGCCAATTAAAATCAACGCAAACGCGAAATAGATAATAGGGATCGAGCGCGGCATCGGCACAGCAAAGTAGAGGCTAGCGGTCATCAGGAAGAAGGTTGATAGAAAAACCCCTAGCCCAACCGTCCAGAGCACGCGGAAGCTCACAAACCTCAGCACCGCGCGATAAAGACCGATGCGGATAAATACCATTAAACTCAGTGGGATGAGAAAGGCGAGTAACAACCAATGCCCAGTACTCGCGATTGGCGTGTCCGCATCTAGGCGCACCCAATAGGCACCCCAGAAGGCTATCGACAGCAGCCCCATATCAGCAACCAACGAGACAAAACGCTTAGCGGGCCGGGATAACCCCAAAATAAAAGCTAACACGTAACGGCCTCCTTGGGTGGCACACCGGCTCGCAACCCAATGGCGAGCGCACAAAAAGGTGCATAAGCGATCAATAGACCGAACAATGGCTGTAGATAAGAGAACGCAACGGCATATGCCAATGGCAATAACCAGCAGGTATTGACCACTAACAACGCCACACTCACTCGTGTATGCGAGCGCCAACGATCACTGAGCTTTTGATAAACGTGCGTACGATGTGGTGCCATAAAGCGCTGCCCAGTTAACATACGGGTGATTAATGTCCATGTTGCATCCACCACGAAAGCACCCATCAAAATAACACCAGCTACCGCAAGTATGGTGCTGTGCTGCCAAGCAAGCAGGAGCAGCATGCCAAACAAGATACCCAAGTATCCGCTTCCCACATCGCCCATAAAAATCTTCGCAGACGGCCAGTTCCAACATAAAAAACCACCGGCTGCCATGGCAAGGATGAGGGCTAACCACATCAGTTCATTAAAGCCGACTAACGCAGCTAACAGAGCAAACCCCAACGCTACCGATAACGCCTGCCCAGCGGCAAGTCCATCAATACCATCCATAAAATTATATAGATTTAGCAACCAAACAAGCGCTATCACCAACAACACATTCGCAGCGGTATTTAACGCTAAGGGCGTTATGTTCAGGGGCAGAAGCCAAACCACAACCGCAGCACAGATAAAGTGCACTAACAGACGGATACGCGCAGACAGGCTGTGATAATCATCCCAAAGGCCGATCGCCGCAACACCCAGAGCAGCAAGCCCCGCTCCAGCCAGCTCGTCCGTTACGACACCCAACCACCACAAGACGCCAAGTGCTAAGCTCCAGCTCACCACAATCGCTATGCCTCCACCGCGTGGCGTAGGCACTGCATGGGAGCTGCGCTGATTGGGGATATCCATCAACCGACCTTGCAAAGCGTAGCGGCGCACCCATGCGGTTAACCCCCATGATGTCACAAAAACCGTACATACCACGATGTAATGCCAGCTCGCTTCCACAGCCAATTGATGCCTCTATGATTGGATAAATTGTTCGGCTGCTCGATGCAACGCTTGTTGAGGGTCCACTTCCATGTGCCAACCTAACTGCTGTTTCGCCTTGTGATTCGAAACAACAAATGATCCATATAACTGGTTGTAGAGGCGTATTCTACCGCTAACGCGCGCGAGGACATAGGGTATCGCGTCTGGAATCGCGAAAAGGCGACACCTTTTGCCCATCCCCTCACTCAAAATAGTGAGTAACACCGGCAATGTGAGCGGCTTGTCATCACACAGATGGTAGATCTCGTTGGCAGCAGCGGGATGAAGTAACAGCAACTCGAGAAATTGGCACACATTGTCGAGCGCAACAAATGAGCGCTGACCAGATAGCCCTTTAAAAGGTAGCGGCCAACCGCGCGCTACAATACCTAGCAAACGTCGGAAGTTGCCGGGAGCCGCCGCGCTATAGACCAGTGTGGGGCGGACAATCACATACTCGATGCTGTGTTCGGTACAGAACGCCTGCACCGCTTGTTCAGCACGTAGCTTGCTGCGCCCATATGCTTGGGTCGGCGCAGGTGCTGCACTCTCAGTCACCGGAACGGCGTGTCGTTCACCCAAAACACCGATAGAGCTTAAGAAGATAAAACGCTTTACTCCCGCGCTTGCTGCCGCCTCTAACAATGACTGGGTTGCTCCCACATTGACTCGATCAAACTGATCTTCCGTTTCGCCTGCCGATAACTTATGTGCTCGACCCGCCGTGTGGACAACGACATCAACGCCCTGCAATGCGCGGCTCCAATCCACCTCTCCTGCTAAATCACCCGTAACAAAGTACTCGACGTTGTTTAGTGGTGGTTCAAAGGCCTTACGCACACTGCCGACCACCTGCCAAGCCGACTGCTTAGATGCTAAGCGATCAACGAGCGCACCGCCGATATAACCGCTAGCGCCGGTGATCAATACTTTGTATTTCACAAAACCTCCCCGTTAAATTCGCACCAACAAATCGCTTAATTTACAATGCGCCTTTGACTTAACTACCGAACGACTATGAAGCTGCAAAACGCCAACCTAAGCTGGAAAGAGAACCAACCGCACTCGGATCTGTTTGATGATATCTACTTCAACCCAGCCGATGGCGCAGCCGAAACACGCCACGTCTTTATCGATGGTAACCAGTTGCTCACCCGTTTAACGAGCTGGCAGCGCCCTGTTTTCACCATTGCAGAAACCGGCTTTGGTACCGGAGCCAATTTTTTGCATACCCTAGCTTTCATAGAGCAGCATGCACTCCAGATCGAGCGGCTTCATTTTATCTCAACCGAGCTATTTCCTCTGCACAAAAAGGATCTGGCACGGGCATTGGAACAGAGCTTTCCTGATAACCCCTATGCCAAGCAACTCATTGCGCAATTTCCGCCGCTGCAACCGGGTATGCACCGTATCAACTTTGGCGACCGTTACACTCTGACCCTCTGCATTGGCGATGCAGCCGCCGCGTTTGCGAAACTAGACACAGAGGTCAACGCATGGTTCTTAGATGGCTTTGCGCCCGCTAAAAACCCGGATATGTGGCGTGACGAACTCTTTACAGAGATGGCCCGTTTAAGCCCGCCAGACACCAGCGTGGCAACCTTTACGGCAGCAGGCTTTGTAAGGCGCGGGTTAGAGGCCGCTGGCTTTCGTATGCGTAAACAAGCAGGCTTTGGCCACAAACGAGAGATGCTGACCGGCATAAAAACCGCCTGCCCACTGCAACAACGTGAGAAACCTTGGTTTGCAGCCCCAAAAACTGATAAGCCCAAGCACGCTGCTGTTATTGGTGCCGGACTTGCCGGTATCACAACCGCCTACGCATTAGCACGCCGCGGTATCAGCGTAGCCATTTACGATCAAACCAGCGATATCTGCACTCAGGCCTCAGGCAATCGCCAAGGCGCACTCTACGCAAAACCGCCCGTTGCTCCAACGGTCGCTGGACTGTTTCACCTCTGCGGCCTAGCTGAGAGCATCCGCTGGTTAAACACGTTGAACCTGTTCGATAACGTGCAAGGAGCACAATGTGGCGTGCTGCAGCTCGCTACCCATGAAAAAGAGCAACAGCGCCAGCAGCAATTGATCGATGCCGACCATTACAGCCCAGAGATCCTCATGGGTGTGGACGCACAACAAGCAAGTCAGCTAGCGAATACCGAGATCAACTACCCGGGGATCTTCTTTCCCAATGCGGGCTGGGTTTATCCACAGGCCCTCGGCAAAGCACTGGTAAGGCACCCCAATATTCAAGTGCACCTAGAGGCTAAGGTCGATAACATCGAGCCATGTGATCAACAGTGGCAGCTCAGCTATCAACAGGCGGGTGATACCAAAGCTGCGACGGCTGATATGGTTATTATCGCCAATGCCAAAGATGCCCAAAACTTTACGCAAACATCTCACCTCCCCGTTAAAGCGATACGCGGGCAGGTGACGCACGCTAAAGGCAGCGCAACACTGACGACAGTGATCTGTGCAGAGGGATATGTTTCGCCACCTGTAGATGGCGAATATTGCTTCGGCGCAACGTTCGATCTAAAAGATCCCTGCGAATCGCTCCGCGGAATCGATCACGATAAAAACCATGCGCAGCTGCAAAAAGCTGCACCTAACATCGCTGCGCAACTAGAAGCTAAAGCTAGCTGGGATGGCAAAGTCGGCTTTCGCTGCGCAACGCCAGATTACCTCCCCATCGCAGGCCCTGCACCGGACCTAAACGCCTACCTTGAGCAATACCAAGCGCTGCGTAAAGACCGCAAGGCCAACGTGCCATCCGGCACACCACCCTACTGGACAGGCTTGTTTGTAAATATTGGGCATGGTTCAAAGGGTTTAATTACAGCGCCACTGCTGGCAGAGCACATTGCAAGTATCGCCTGCCAAGAGCCATCGCCCTTGCCGCGCGATATCGCTGATGCGACACATCCTGCCCGCTTTATTATCAAAGATATGATTCGTAAGAAGCTTTAAATCAGCTGCGTGGAGGGCCTAAAAGCACCGTCAGCAGGCAAGCGAAGGCCCACACCCATTGCTCAAATTTTGCACGACGCAGCTTGGGCGCCCAACAAAACAAGGTCCAGTAACCCATGCGGCCACGAGCAAAGGCATTAGCAACCTGCTGTGCAGCCGGGTCGCGATCTGCCAGCAGTTTTGCCAGTAGTTGCATCTGCCCGAACCAACGCCCACCCAGCAAAGCTTTGAAGCGTTTTAGTTTGTGTAGCACACCCACATTTGCGCCTTGCTCATTGTTGGCGTGTTGGCGATACGCCATGTAACTCTCGCTATCGATCACCCACTGATAACCCGAAGCTCGCGCAAAGGCGTAGATTAACCAATCATGGAAATGCAGTGTATTGAGTGCTGACTGATGCTGCGCCACAAACCCTTGCAGTGCCGTGTATAACGCTTTGGTCAGAACGAAGGTACACCCAGGCCCGGGGGACTCACAGAGGTAATCATGCTGGCGTTGAGGCTGGGACTTCACGATACGCTGCTGGCGGCCATCCGGCCAAAACGCATCCACATCGCTGGAATAACCACTCGCATTAGATACTTGCAGCAACTTAATACCAGCGATTAACTTATCGGACCGCCAAATATCATCTTGATCTGCAAAGCTCACATAGTCTGCCGTTTCAGCCGGAACATCGCGTATTAAACGCAGGAAGTTCGCTGCGGCTGAGCCTGCGCGTTGTTGCGGGAGCAGTGTCACCCGCGAGTCGCGCTCAGCGAGCTGTTGGCACCAACCGAGTGTCCCGTCTTTGCCAGGATCTACGCTAATGTATAGCGCCACTTGGACATCTTGCTGGTCGAGAATAGAGCTGACTTGCTCTGCGATCCATACCTCGCCTTCAAAGGCGGCAAGTAGCACCGCGACGGTTGGATCAGCCGACATTCGCAGCATCCTTATCAAGCTGCTGGCGCACTTGTTTCACCGCATCAAGGTAGCGGTAGCCAAACCGCTCATCTGGCTCCAAGTAAGCGCCCTCAGACCACTCATTCCACGCGTTAATAAACAGCCACTCTTTGCCACGGCGCTGCTCAGCACCCGCTAATTTCGCCAGATGATGACCAAACGCTTCTGGCGTCGCACCGTTAAAAAAACGAGCTCGCTTGCCGTAGCGCGCGGTATTGTCCCAATCCACAACGACGGACTGATACGCCTGTGGTGCATCCTGCTCAGCCAATTGATGTATATGCTGCCATAACGCCTCGTAAGAAAACGCATGATAACGCTGATGAGCAGCTTTCATGCGCCCAAGGTACAGCTGCATCGATTCTGGTAGCAAACGCAGTATCGGCTCAACATAGCGCATCAATGCGCTACTCTCGGCCCGCTGCGCTGTAAAAAAGATACGTGGCTGAAAACGGATAACGCTTGCAAAGTTCTGCTGTGCAGTTTCTGCCTGTGATAGCTGATAAGCACTGATGGCCACAAAATGGACGCCGTTAAAACCTGCCTCTTGAGCCCATTGATCGAATGCCGAGAGGTAAGCCTCTAAATGGCTATGCAGCTCAGGTCGATAGATACACAGGACCGGGCAACCCTCACGCTTGAGGTAGCGCTCATCTTGGAAGAACGTTAGCAGGTAATCAAAATGGGCACGCCATACGGCGCGATCATCCGAATAGCTCTGCTTAATAAGCACCTCCGGATTGCCAACCCACTGCCGGGTCCAAGTTTCATTGGCCCAAGTGATACAGTACTCAAGCTGATGGTCTGGATTATCGCGAAACAGCTCCATCGGCTTTTCAAGCATCAGCTTGCCATCGAACCAGTAGTGGTAAAAATTAAAACCTGATAAACCATGGTTTTGGGCAAGCTCGGCCTGCCAAGCAACAGTGTCCGCGTCCGCTTGGTCGTAATAACGCCCATTATAGGGTATGCGTGGCTGATAATGCTCCGCCTCTAACGGTACTGCCTGCTTCACTAAATTCCAGTCAGTAAAGCCCTCTCCCCACCAGCGGCTATTCTCTGGTGTTTGATGGAACTGTGGAAAGTAAAATGCAAATAGCTTCATAGGCGGCGCAGTAGTTTCAAGGAGAGCTTAATAACGCTGGCAATGATCCGTTTAACGATGTTTGGCAAACGCGGTGATGCGATCACTTTTTTCTGCGTGTAGCGCAGAAACTCGCTCACAATCTGCTTAAACGGTTGCTGCTCATCAATATAGAGCGCTTGTGTTTGCTGAACGGTCACGCCTTTATAGGGGTTCATATAAGAGCGCTTTGCTACCCGATAACGCGGTAAATTTTCAGGCAGGTCGATCAGTGCCGCGTATTCATCACACATCTGACCCGCTGTGCGCTGTGCATACGTTTTAACGTTAACTCGCTTCTGTTCAATCAGCTCAGGCGCTTGATGCAAGAGGTGTAACTGCTCAACAAGTGCACCGGCATCGATTGGAATCAACCAGCCAGCATCGGGGGTCACACGCTCAGAAAATGCGCCAATATCCGTGGCAACCACAGGTAAGCCGATCGCATAGAGCTCCGATAACGTATAACTGAACGTCTCGGGTACATTAGACAGTAGCAAGCCCACATGCGGATTAAAGCTAGCTAAATGGCCTGCAAGCTCATCTTTGGTGAAGCTTTCTACACGCGTCACATGGGCATGCTTCTCAAGCCCTTTAGAGTCAGTGCCGCAACCTAGCAACAGTAACTCACAAAACGGTGCCAACCTATCTAGCGCAGCTTTGAGCAGGGTCAGACCCTTTTGCGGCGCCAGTGAACCGAGCACTACAACCTTTAACGTTTCAGGGTTCGCAGGCTGCAACGGCTTCATCGTTAAGCTCTCTAGCAGAGTGCTAGAAAGTCCATGGGGGATAACCGTAATCGGTTTTTGTCGAAGCACTGGCGCAAGAGTTTGATAGCGCTCTACAACTGAATGTGATGGCGCAATCAAGCTAACATGCCGCTGTTGTATCGCCTCCAGAAAGGCTTGTCGTAATGCGCAGAAGTAATCATTGCTTTCATCCGTAAAGAAGCGATGATAATCGTTGTCTTGCTTGCACCCATCCATCCGCGCTCGATCACATTGCTGGCAAGCACTATTGTAGGTTGCCACAATCGCCGGACAAAATGGATAAAAGTCATGCAGAACTACGCGAGTTGGTAAACCGAGCGCAAAAATATCGAGTGACTGACCGATGACCGACGACACCATAACCGCCTCAACCTGATAATCAGCAACGATTTCAGTCAGGAGCCGTGCATATTCCGCATGGTGGATTGCCGTTGAGGCTATCGATTGAGACAGTTGCCACGTCTGTAACGGCACATCCATTTGCGCACTACGATATAGCGCGATTGTTTGACCAAAACGCCCCCAAGTCCCTAACGGCCGTAACACCAAATTATTATGGTGCTGATCGGCCTCTATGTAGTCCTCAACCCAGCGGCCCAAGCCGCCACCCCAGCTATGTGCTAGATGTAGCTGCACCGGCCGGACAGGGACGATCTTCGCAGGTGCTTCAGCTCGCTGCGCAAGCTCCGACAAAGCATGACGCAAAGGTAACAACGGATGATAGTCCTGCGCATTTGCAACACAGTTGTCGCTGAGGCTGTCCAGTGCAAAATATGCAGAGTCGAGCGAACTATCATCGATATAAACGTGGTTAGCCACCAGAAACACGGCACCTTGGCACTTAAGTTGTGCATAAAGTGCCTTGTCAGTATCAGCAGAGATAGACCATAGAGGGCTACTCGCGGGCAGCAAGGCACAGCTTGGCAATAACCGCGTAGTTTCCCAAGCTCGCCCCTCCGCATAATCAACCACCCATTGATCAACTGCATCAACGTCAAGATTGTTCGCTAAATTGGGCTGGTCAAACACACTCAGCAGCGGATCTTGCGCGCTTAATGGCGAGATCCCCACGAGTTTAGGATCGTCGTTATCGCACAGTTCGCTCAATAAACGCAGACTCAGTGCTTCAGGCAGCAGAGCACCTGCTCGAATCACCAGCCGCGGCTTATCACAAGCACCAAGTACGTGACTCAGTGCGCTCCAAAAGGTCGCTGCCGACTGTATATCTTGGGAAACAAGCACTTGGTCGGCTTGTAAAACGTGCTGAGGTGCTTTGGATAGCACCACCACTAGATCATTGTGGTGGCCTAATCGTGTTAAGTAATCGGTGAGCTGGTTGTCGGCTTCATCGGCAACAACAACCAGCTGATAGGAAAAGTCTCTCATACAGGGCTATGCGGCTCCGGCTCTACTTGAAAACCACATTGCCTGTAATACGCAGCGCGCGCGCAAAGTTACGCAACAAGAAGCGCTTCACGCAAGAGTTAGCACGCTCTGTATAGGAGACGGTATAAAAGTAGTTTGCCATGCTCTGCACAACATCTCGAACACCCGCAGTCGGTGAGATTGCAACCTTGTCGGCAGGCACCACTTGTTCAGCAGCCCCCTCAGCCAGCCACTTTTGAAAGCTGTTTTCGTCACTAGAGAAGGGGTTTGCAAACCGCTCATGCAACTCGAGCTGATCTCGGTAGATCACGCGTTCATGATTTGCGATCTTGGTGCCATCGGCGTAAAAGCCGTATTTGCATGGCACCTTGCCCAGCGTTTCCTGCCCGTTTTTATCGCACTCTTGGATATACCACTCGCGCAGATCAAAAAGGATCGGGCTGTGCTTACCATACTTGTTCAGCATGTACTCTTGGCCACCGCTATCAAAACCTGAGAAGTGATAGAAACAGAGCGGCTCGCCATTAATGTGTACATCTTCAATCGAGCTACCGGTAGCATGGCGATGCGTCAAATTCCAAGTCGCAACGTTATACACAGGCGCACGCAGCACTTTTAGGTTGTCGAAGTAACAAGGTGCCAAGTTAACCCACTTCTGATCAGTGAAGAGACCACGCGGGATATTGTCTTGGCAGTATTTCAATAGACGGTCACGCCACCAACCCGAGAATCGACGCCCATCAGCATCGTTTTTAACTCCAACGAACCCTAAATTGAATACGCCGTAGCGCAAACTGCACAACTCGTTATCCACAATCGCTTGGTCTGTTTGTTCAGGCTCAGTTTGATGAGGCGTTAATAGAATGCTGTTGTCTTGCAGTTCATTCACCAGACGATCAAGCGGTGAAAAAATCGCCATATCAGGATCAAAATAAAACACAATATCGGCATTATGCTGCTCGAAAATATGTTCTAACGCCATGCCTTTAACAGCAGTACATAGCTCAACAACTGAGTGCACAAAAAAGAACTTATCGGGGTCTTCAATCGGCAACGACTCAGCCAAAATCACAGACTCGAAGGGCTCATTCGCTAAATCGAATCCTTCGGGTAGATCGTCTGAAAGCACCAAGTGGAACTTAACATCCGGATGGTGTTTTTGAATTGACTGGCCCAACACTCGCGCTTTTGGCAAGTAGTTAGTGGTAATACTGGTATACGCATGAATAGCTGGGCTCATGACGATTTAACTAACCTCGTTATCATTCGTTTAATTTTGCTGCCGATCCGGCGCGCTAACACAATGGGGTACTTACCCTCTAACACCGCATTGCGTTTGATATAATGATCCATCTGCTGGCTCATCACCTCGATTGCACGATCCCGTTGCTCCAATGCTTCGGCATATTCACGCACAATACGCTGTGCTTCGAATAACCCCTCATCGGTGCGTTTAAATTCAACCCGCGCCTCTTCAAGCAAGTGATTTAGTTTTGCAATCTCTCGGTCTTTCGCCTCTATTGCCAAGACATACTTATCGACAATCGCTTGCGCCTGTGCGAGCCCCTCATCCGTACGTTTAAACTCTCTCCGTGCCTCTGCAAGCATCGTCTGATATTGCTCACGTTCGACATCAATAAAGTCCTTGTATTCTAAGATCGACTGAATAATCGAATCTCGATAGGTACGTAGCTGGGAAATCACAACATTAGAGTCATCATTCAGACGAGCAATACGCAAGTCGTCAACCGCATCTCTGTATCGGCGCAACGGATCTTCACTAACAAAGCGTGCAACTTCAAATCGATACTCAGGGTGCAGGCGATTCATCACCTCCTCAGCATGAATAATGCGCTCACGGGTTTCGTCACTGAAGCTGACACCGCCCTCGTGGAAGACAAAAACATCGGCGCAGATCACATTGCGCCAGCCAGCTTTGGCTGCACGCATACAGAAATCCGACTCTTCGCCATAACCTCTGCCGAAGTTTTCAACATCAAACAGCCCTACTTGCTGCAAGCAATCGCGGCGGATGTACATACAAAAGCCCACGGCGGTTGGAATATCTGCGTATTGGGCTTTATTGGCTTGTGCAAACGCACTCGCTAGAGCCTCTAGCGTCCACCCCTCTGGGAGCGAATTAGAGCGATTAAATTGTGGATAAGAGCACACCGTGGCATTGTTTGAGAAAGGCGTCACCGTGCCAATGTTTTCCTCACGATAGGCACATGCTTGCATGCGTGACAACCACCCGCAGGTGACCTCTGTATCACTGTTGAGCAATATGACATCAGCGTTGCCAGCATGGGCCATACCGCGATTGACGGTTGCCACAAAGCCTAAGTTCTGTTCGTTGACGAGTAGCTCCACACCATCTTGCTTAGCCACCTGCTCAAGATACGCAGATACTTCAGGCTCAGGCGACGCATCATCAATAATAATAAGCTGAGCACGCTCAGAACTATTGTGGCGCAGCACCGCTTCAATACAGCGGCGTGTTTCCTCTAATCCACGATAAACCGGGATAATAACGGCTACATTATGTGCTAACACTGCAACTCCTTGTTTGTTTGTGGGCCTTTTACCAAACGAATCGCCGCGTTGTCTTCCCATCCCCACGTTCGATTCACATCCCACAAGATATCCGTACGCACTTTTAGCTGACTGATCACAGCCTGCTGTGCTCGATTCTGTTCATTCAGGTGCTCAACGAGCAACTGTTTTTCTTCCAATAGCGCCCAAAGGCGTCTGCGGCTACAAATACCCAAGCGATCAAGCACACGTTCCCATAAAGTTGGCTGAGCTTTAGGCTGTGCAATTGGCTCCATACTCGGCCATTGCGCAACGGTAGGAGCCGTTTCAGAGAACGATACAACCGTATGCGGAGCTGCCTCATGGCTGTGCCATTCACACCGCAGGCCCTGAGCTTCCCCTACCGCTTTTATGAGGTCAGGATGATAGTAGCGCACGTGCTCAGGATCACGCCAAAAGCCCAATAGTTGGGAGCGAATTGACTCTGGGTCCGGAAACACCAACAGCAATTTACCGCCTTCAACAAGCCGCTGTTGCAGCAGAGTGATCAACCGGCACACCAACTCAAAGGGCAAGTGCTCAACAAAATGGGAGCAGTAAATCCCGTCAAAGGTCTCTGTCGAATTCTCTAGAAATTCGAGCGCATCCTCTGTGCGGATATCTAAACCTAACCCTCGGCCATACTCAGCGATCTCTGAGTTGCGCTCTACACCCACGGCGTCGATACCATGATCCTGCAAAAGCTGCAAAAACACACCACTGCCGCAACCCAAGTCCAGCACCTTGCGACAACCTGCGAAATGATCGACATAAGGGCGCTGCATGGCTAGTAACAGTGGGTGGTCTCGCTGGGCAAACTCATAAATTGAGTAGTCAAAACCTGCTGAGGCTTTTGGCTGCTTTGCCGCTGTCACACAACGATAGCAAACCTCCTCAAAAGAAGAGATACCACCATCAATATTATAACCTTCAGCCCAATCGCCCAAATACCAACCACTTGCATCAGCAAGGCTTGCTTCGACATCTTGCCGCGCCTGAACATTTAGTTCCCCATCGGGAGCAGCAATAAAGCAAGGTATGCCCATAAGCTTGAGCATCCGTGGTAGGTCTAATGTGGCGCCGTTTAAACCTTCAATCAAAACTGCACTGGCTTGATGCTGAATTGCAAACTGCGCAACGGTGCAGTTAAGAGCTTGATAGGCGAAGCCTGCCCGTGTTTCACGACAATGCTCAGATACATTCAGTGTAGCGCTGACATCTGAGCGATCTAATACAGAGATAGGCTGATGTAGATTATCAACCGCACCGAAGCTGTATTCTATCGCTACCGTACGTATCCCATTAAGCGGCTCGGCAATCGTTGTAGGAGAGGGAGATACAACCAAAATACAGCCATAGCTATTAAAGGACATCGGCAAAACCTCTTCTTACGCGCTGGAAGAACCCATAACCTAAAAAGAAAGTACCTAGGGCAACAACCGCTGCAATTGCAAACGAGGTAGGGTCTGGAAACTCGTTCAGTACCAGAACTTTACGGTAGTTCTCGATGTAGAAGGTGAGTGGGTTAATATCCATGACGAGTGCAAACTTTTCAGGCACGATCGACTTTGGATAGAACACAGGGCTTAAAAAAGTTAGCGCCGTCGTAAGAAACCCTGCCACATAGGTTACATCACGAATATAAACCCCTAATGCGCTCACCAACCAAGATATGCCCGCTAAAAAAAGCACAAACATCAACGTGAGCACAGGGAACATCAAAATGCTTAAACCAACCCCCTTCCCGGAAAACAGCACAAAAGCGAGCAGCACTACCGTAGAGATAAAGAAATGAAACAGTGAATTACCGATAGCCACCCAGCCTAATACATCTACGGGGAACACCACGCGCTTAACATAATTGACATTATCTACAATTAAACGAGGTGATCGCCCCAGGATCTCAGAGAACATCAAGTAAACGATGATTCCGCAAAATAGAAGTGAGGCAAAACCTTCATCAACACCGTTTGACTGAGGCCAGCGCGCTTTGAAAATAAAGCCGAACACGAACATATAAACAACGAGCAATAGAATCGGTGTGACTAAAGACCAGAAAAGCCCTAGCCAACTACCTTTGTAACGGCCCAAAACTTCACGCTCAGCCATGCTGTAGATAAGACGACGAAAGCCCCAAGCGGAGCTAAAGGGCTTTAAAAAACGCTGCATAAACAATTACTCTAAGGAGAGGCTGTCATTAATCGATTGGTGTTGTCTCACAAGCAGCCACAGGGACACCAAACAGCCCGTGCACAACATGACTACCGGTCACAGAGAATACCAGTGCATCATGCCTCCAGCAATGTTGGACATGCTCTAACTGTGTTCCTGATGCCACTCCAACCGAGATCACATAATCGCCTTCAGGCAAATAGGGCATCATAAACGTGAAGCGTGTTCGGTAGTGCTTCCCAGCCTTAACACAAAGCGGCTTGTCTTGATCAAAAACACAATTGTTCTCACCAAACAGCACCTGCCCTTGACGGTTCTTGACTAGAAAGCCAACGATCAAGTTATCAATATCGGTTTCCGGATGAATCACCACTTCTAGCGAAGTTTGCGACCCGCCCACAACCCAAGATACCGCTTGGCCGGCAGTATTACGAAACAGCACATCAGCTATCGTAGCAGCACCAGAACCAAACGCTTTTCCACTCTCATCGAAACGGAGGATATCAATATCGTTACGTAATGTTGATTGCTGAAAAAGCTCATCACGCGCATCCACCCAGCTATGATCCGCGGAATACTCTCCACGGGTTTCTAGTGTTTTAGCAGTAACAACCTGCTCCACATCCTGTTGCTGCGAGTACAGATACTCTAAATACGCCTCTGACACTTCACTCGCATCACCAATCATCCGCATATGGCCTTTCTCGAGCCATATCGCCCGATCACACAAACGCGTAATCGCACCCGAATCATGGCTAACAAAGAGAATCGAGCCTTTTTTCTTGAACTCTTCCAAGAAACGGATGCATTTTTGAGCAAACAGCGCATCACCTACAGCCAGCGCTTCATCAATAATCAAGATATCAGCATCGACATGAGCGATCACAGAGAAGGCCAAGCGAACAAACATGCCGCTTGAGTAATGCTGAACCGGCTGATCAACAAAGTCCCCGATACCGGAAAACTCAATGATAGCATCCAGCTTCTCATCAATTTCAGAACGCGTCAGCCCATAAATTGCGGCATTGAGGTAGATGTTTTCTCGACCAGTAAACTCGGGATTAAAACCAGCACCAAGTTCTAGCAACGCAGCAACACGGCCCTCTACCGATATCGATCCCGAGCTAGGTGAAAGTGTGCCACAGATGATCTGCAGCAGCGTTGACTTCCCTGCTCCATTACGACCGATAATACCAACAGTTTCGCCTCGTGAAAGCGTAAAACTGATCGCTCGCAATGCAGTAAAAGCATGCTCTTCACCATAGGGCCGATCTAAAAGGTAATTAAACAACCGTCCATGAGGATTGTGACCACTAAAAAACTGCTTAGCGACATTCTCGAGGCTGATGATGGGGTTCTGCAATGGATAGACACCTTATCTTCCCCTGCCGCTAAGGCAGGGGTGACACTTAGTTTGCGTCAAGCTCTTTCTTAAGCTGCTCTAAGAGATCCTGATTCAAAACAATATCAGCAGAAGAGCGAATAGCGGTGATACGACGTTTCTTTTGTTGTGCTATCAATTGCCCTTTAACTTTATCGATCAAGTCTTCTCTCACGGCTTCAAACGGTTTTTTCGCTGCACTTACACGCTCATTAAGGCGAATAATATGAAAGCCGAATGGGCTTCGAATAACTGGGCTAATATCACCGATATTTTCTAGCGCAAAAGCCTGTTCTTCAAAGGCTTTAACCATTTTTCCCCGAGCGAAAAGTCCTAGATCGCCATCATTGCTTTTGACCGATGGATCTTCTGAAAACTCTTTTGCGGCTTCAGTGAAGTCTTTGCCTGCTATAATCGAGGCGCGAATATCTTCTGCCAACTTCTTAGCTTCATCTTCTGAACGCTTGATCGTCTTAATGAGTATATGTGAAGCCCCAACCTGCTCGCCTATGACAAATTCTTTATTATCGGCAAGGTACGCTTCCTCAGCGACGGCTTCAAAGTCAACCGCTGATAGCAGCTCCTGTTCTTCATACTTAAACGCCGCGTTCATACGTTCTCTATCTTTATAGAGCTCCCCAGCCCACTTAATTTGAGCTTCATCTACTGAAGAAATTTTCTCAGCTTCAAGGGCCATAGTACGAATAATGAGCAAGTTTTCAGCCATCTCCCTGACTATACCTGGGCGCTTGAGCGCATCAGCTCTACGGGCTTCTGGAATTGCAAAATGAGAGTAACGCACGACATCTTCGGTTGTAATGTTGATATCACCGCTGCTCAACACAACATTCGAGTTCGCATTCACATTCAAAGCAGCCGCAAAAAGCACTAAACATAAAACTTGTTTCTTCATCTTTCACCTAAACGTAGAAAGCGCCAATAAAGGCGCTTTAACAAACGAAATATAAGAATATCCTTATGGATTACCACTATTATATAAGTTACGGAAAACGTCGCACGTTCCTGAGCAGTTTACGTTTTTCACATTTAAATAGTAAGTTTCGCCCGGCACTAGGTCACACGCATAACCTTTCGTATTACTCTGCTCCCAATAAACCTTTGTGGAACTAGTACCATTTTTACCGCACGTTCTAGAAACAGCATCACTATATCCAACACCAGGACAACTAGAAATCCACACTTCACGCGTTACACCAGAGTTACCCGTTGTGGAGGCAATAGAAGCGAAACCATAATATGCAGAATTGTTCGTCGCGGTGAACTCCATCGCCACAGTCTTGTTTCCAGCAATGCCGATACGCTGTTGATTACCCGGATTACCCCAATTAATTGGAGTTCCAATTTCAACACCCGCTGGCAACGCACCACATGCAGATACAGCATTAACCGCTACAGTCACCGTCGCTGTATTAGAAACACGAGAGTCATTATCTTGTACTGTGTAAGTGAAGGAGTCACTACCCGTAAAACCATTATTTGGCGTGTAAGTAATCGCGCCGTTAGCTGTATTTATTGACGTCGCACCATTGGATGGCGATGACGCTATAGCTACAGAGGATGGGGTTAGTGTTCCGTTGTCGGTGTCGTTACTTAACACATTGATGATAACCGGAGTATTTTCATCTGTTGTTGCATTATCTGCATTTGCGACAGGCAGTTCACTGACATCGCCAACGGCAATGGAAACAGTCGCTGTATTGGATAGAGCTCCTTCATTATCACGTACAGTATACGTGAAGGAATCATTACCAATATAGCCACCGTTAGGTGTGTATTGGACAGTACCGCTGTTGCTTACGGTACCTAAGCTACCACCAGAAGGCTGTGATACGATATTTACCGTTTGCGGATCAATGCTGCCATCACTATCTGTATCATTAGCGACTAGATTAATGGTAACCGGCGTGTTCTCTGCGGTCGTTTGTGAGTCAGCGACTGCTGTTGGAGTATTGTTTCCACTGCCACCACCGCTAGAAAACTCTACGGCTGGGTTTGTATCAATCTGTACTCCAGAAGCTGTATGCTGGATAGTAACCGTTGTTACAGACTTTGTTACACCATTCACAGTAACATCAATGGCATTGCCTGCTAAGGGATTTAACGATGCTACCAACCCCATAGCTATTACTAACTTATTGCGCATATATAACCTCTTACTTAGCCTGTTGATACACAAACCAACTGCTTACTTAATAACTTCCTATATAGTCTAGTTGATAACGAACTAGATAGCCAAACTAAGAACATCTACAAACAAGAAAGTTTCACGCAGGCAAAAAAAAAACGCAGCAAAAGCTGCGTTTTTAGTACAAGTAGAGATGCTATTAACGAGTCTCTAGCTCACGAGTAACTTTGTGAGAGACCAGACCAGCGTAGTTAGCCTTAACACCGTTTGTTACAGCGTTGTTCACGTACTGCTGAACAGCGAAGCCAACAACTGGCAGACCGTTAAGAACGATTGTGTTCGGAGAAGCAGTAGTATCTGCTAGCTCACGAGTACCCGCTGGAGCACCAGCTTGTGCACCCAGATCGATAGTCATCCAACCGTTAACAAAGCCAGAATCCAACGCTAGGTTCTTAGCAACACGATCAGACGCTTGTAGTACGTCGCTGTTGTTGAAAGAAATAACGTTAGCCTCGTAGCAAAGAGACAGTGGAGCTGCTGCTGGTGGCTGCGGTGAGAAGTCTAGAGCGTTTGGTTGCTGAGAACCTTCTTCACGGTCGTAGTACGTGATAGAGATTTCTTCGCAAGACTGAGTATTTTCAGCGTCCCAAGGAGCTGTGAAAGGAGCTGTTGCTGGATCAACTGCTACGTAGTCACGCTTAGTTGGGAATGTAACAACCCAGTCAGTACCTGCGCCAATAGTTGGCTCGAGAACGTAATCGTTCGCAATAGAGCGGCTCATTAGAACTGCACTTACAGCGTCAATACCGTCTGTGTAGCTAGCTGTAACGTAAGTGTTACCGTTAGCGATTTCAGCCTGCGGAGGAACAGCACCATCCAAAGATGGATCCAAGCTACCTGGGTCAGTGTGAACTGGAAGAGCAGAGAATGCTTCCAACGCTACTGCGTCGTAAGTTGCATCTGTACCCTCAGCTGGATCGATCAGTACGCCGTAGCCGTACAAACCACCTGCAGGCGGGTTCATCGCAGCAGTTGGACCTGCTGTGAATGGACCACTACCCTGCCATGCTGCAACTACCTCACCACAGTTAGCTGGAACACCATTCTGGTGCTCGATAGCTGCTTCAAGGTCAGTATCGCTTACTTCACCCATTTCGATGATTTCAACATAACCTTCGCGCGTACGATCAACACCAGTGTTTTGCTGATCAGAACGGTATTCAAAGTTACGGAACTCGATAGCTGTGCCTTCAGAAATAGCTGCTGGAACAGTACAAGACGTATCGTTAGATAGGATGCTTGCGCCGCCGTTATCGTTCGCAGAAATAACAGCTGACCAGTGATCTTCTGGAGACAGGTATAGGTTAAAGTCAAGAACCTCTTGAGAGTTCATTGCTTCAAGGATACGTACCTTAACAGCCTTAGTTTCGCCAGTAGTGTTAACCACGTTGATCAGTGTATTCTGACCACCTTCTACTGTGAAGTAAGGGTAAATCAGAACCTGACCTTCGCCATCTGTGTTCAGGTAAACTGCCTGAGCAGCCGTAGCAGCCAGACCAGTCGCTGCAGCCAGCGCTAAAGGTAAAAGTTTTTTCGTCATTTTGTGTTGCTCCTAGGTTTACAACGATCCAAATTGCTTTTTTTTAATTTACCAGTTGTGCAGAACATCGTAATTCTTACCCATACTGAAAATCATCTTCCTAATTATTCAGCAAATCAGGCTATGTAGCAATAATATGCCACAAAAAGCAGCTTCTTAATCTACCACACGTAATTAGCCCAAACAACTGAACTTTCTTAAATTTTACAGCTAAAAACAAGTATTAAAAAGCGGTAGACACTCACTGTTATAAAACTTGTTAAGACTTAGCTATCGTAGTGAATAATAGATCCACCATTTACCATTTTTCTCGATCCAGACCTCATCTAGGACTGTCTGTGACATCTGGCCGTTTGAAGCCATGATGTAATCGAGTTTTACTTTAATCTCGCAGCGTTTACCTTCACAGCTGACAGCTCCAACTGTAGCAGCTTTCCAAAACTTTGCACCGTGAATTCTCTGCATATGCTCATCGAGCGAAGCAAACTGCCGATACAAAGGCGATGTAAAGTGGTAAGCCCTTTCAAAGTCACCCGCCAGCAACGCGTCCAAACGCTGAGTAGACAGCTCACGAACCGTACTGACATCATCTGCTCGATCCGCAATTGCGGCTCCAGCAACGAATAAAGAGGCAAGTGCACCAATAATGCCACCCGTTTTATTCAAGAGACCTCTAGAAAAACGTTTGTATCTCATACTCTGCTTACAAATTATTTAAATATTATTACAAAGCACCAACTAAGCTACAGACTATCAAAGCTCGGACTCTATCAGTTCGAATCCACGCATTCTAGACCTCAACTCTTGACTCAGATCACGCAACTCCTGCTCATTAGATAACACTCGTGGCGTAATGATAACCAGTAACTCTGTTCTGGTGCCGTTCTCAGTTGTGTTACCAAACAGATGCCCCAAAACCGGCACCGTGTGCAGCCCTGGTAAGCCGATCTTCGAGTCCGTCTGATTCTCTCGAATCAAACCGCCTAACACTATAGACTCTCCGCTTCGAACTGCAACTCTACTTTTAATTTCTCGCGTATTAAAAGCACGCTGCCCTGTCGCTTCATCGATCGTGCCGATATCCGTAACAGACTGTTCGATATCCATTGATACCAACCCACCAGCATTGACCGAAGGTGTGACAGATAGTTTCACCCCTGTGTCTTTAAATTCAACGCTTGAGGTAAGCACATCGCCATCGGCATTCGTCGACGACCCTGTTCGTACTGGTTGCTGATCCCCCACCTGAATAGACGCTTGGTGATTATCCAGTGCCATAATAGACGGTGTGGATATCACGTTGAGCAGTGACTGCTCCGAAAGCGCATTCAGTACAGCCCGGATATTACCTGCACTGTCGGCCACCGTGTATGAGAAGCCCGGTAGCTGCGCGGCAATCGCATTTTTTGTGTTTCCTAACAAGCCTGTCCCGGTTTTGCCGCCGCTCAGGTTGTCTTTGAAGCTCCACTCCACACCAAACTTGAAGTTATCCGTCAGCGTCACTTCCAGAATACTTGCCTCTATAAGCACCTGTGTCGGCACCACATCCAATTGCTTTAGCGACGCTTCAATACGTTCATACTCAGACGTAGAGGAGTAGATCAAAAGTGCATTATTCTCCTCGTCTGCCACAACATTCACATCGCCAAAAGAGACACTGGTTGCGCTCGAGTTACCGCTACTTGAACTATTATTATCCGTGCTCTTCGTACTACTACCACCTGATGTAACCTTTTCTTGCGAAAGACCAGGTGCAACAGAGCGCTTCGAGCCACTGCTACTTCCGCTCCCTGAATAGACCTTGCTTAGCAAATCTGCAAGATGCTCTGCGGTGGCGTTTTGCACAGGATACACATGCAAGCGTTTCTCTGAGCCCGAGCTCGGTGCTCGATCAAGGCGTTTCACCCACATCTCTATTTGTGATAAGTAACGAGGTTGTGGCGTAATAACGAGCACGCTATTAAGGCGCTCTAACGGCAAAACACGAAACGCCTGGCCTGCCAGCGCATTTTCGCCCACCGCACCAACCAGCTCGGTCAGTGCGGACTCAACATCCGCGACTGTGGCATATTTCAGTGGGTAAATACCAACAGACATACCCTGTAATACATCAACATCAAATGTGTTGATGATATCCATCCACCCCTGCATCTGGGCTCGCGTACCGGCCAAAATTAACAGATTCCGCTTTGGGTCTACCCGCAAAAACGCAGTATCATCAGCAACGGGTTTCAGTATTTCAGCCATCTCAGCCGCGCCAATAAATTGCAAAGGAATGACCGTTGTGGAAAAGCCTGCACCTTGCGAGCGAGCATTAGATAGCGTAGGTGCAATCTTACTTATATTTGGTGAGCTACTAACAAAAAGACGATTATCTGCATCACGCACCAACAATGCACCGTTAGACTTGAGTAAAGACTCAAGAATAGTCAACAGCTGATCACGCTTCACTGGCGTACGAGTACGCACCGTTACTTCACCCTGAATCGGATGTTCGACGATATAGTCGAGCTCCAAGATATCGCCAAGCACAGCATGCACGACTTCAATCAGCGGAGCTTGCTCGAAGTTGATGGAAACGGCTTCACCATACAGCTTTATAGGTTCACGCACCTTGGGTGCTTTGATGAACTTTCCTGACCCTAAATAGGTTGCTGGCTGATCAGCTGCATTTTCCGCTTTAGCTTGCGCCGGCTGCTCCTGAGCTGGCGACTCTACTTTCGCCTGATACTCGCGAATTAAGACCGGCTCATTTCCTAGTGGCACTGCCAGCTGTTGCTCTCCTTGCTGGGGCTTCTCATTTAGCCCACACCCAGCGATAAAGACCGCTAACCCAACAAGGGGGAGTTTATTACTCAACATTTTATAAACCATGTTTGTATAGCCTTTACTCAGGTGATCAATCACTCAAACGAGCAACACCTTTATTCTTTGTCTTGTTTAGCTGGGGCTGGTCGTTCTATCCCTAGCGGCGGCGGAGGCGGTATTCGCCGAGATGGAGCCTTGGGGGATTGGTGCTGCAAAACAACCGTTAGATCCTCACCCTTGTCGTTAACAAACACTGCTGCATCTGGCGCCATCAAGTCCAAGGTCCAGCCTTGCAATGATTCACCCATTTTTAGCCGGATAGCGTCACCTTTATAACGCCCAATTACACCGGAGTTTTCACGTTTGTTAGCATGAAAAACGCCTACCAACATAAAGTCATCAATGGACTGAGATGGCGCTGCCTGCTCTTCAACTACCGCCACCTCTACTTCCGCGACAGGACGCCTAGACTCCCAGAAGACGGGTCTATCTAAAAAGTTACTTGACGCCTGCTTAGCGTCACTTGCAGTCGAGAGTTCCACCGCCATCATCGAGTCGCTGGAGGGGCGCTTAAGACCCACCTGATCTTGGGCCCCTTCTTGTTGCGCTAGGAAGAACCAAGCAACTGCAATCACAACCACGCTAAGCGCCGCAGCAAGCATTCCTAAAACTTTAAAAAAATTCATGCTTATGCTCCACCTTTAAGAGCAAATACTCTCATACGCGCAGTCACGGCTTGCGCCTCTGGAGCACCTCGCCTGGCTCTTATCGGTTGTAGGGTAAGAGACTCTAAAAACACCGCGGGGTTTTGCCCTTTTAGCTGTTGCAGAAACTGCTCTAGCTCCGCTAAACCACTAACAGCAGTCACATCGACCTTGATATGTACAAAGCTGCCATCCACTGCTGATGGCAGTGTTTGGCTGCCGGTAACACTTGCTCCGGATTGTTGCAGCATATCGCGAACAATGCGCTGAAGCTCAGCCGCGGCAGAAGCATCAGCGGTCGCCGCGGGGAAGACTGCTTGATTGACTGTCGCAGCAGAGGAACCGGCCGCTTGCTGTAGCTGCTCTTTAGAGACTACCAACCCTTTAAAGCGTTCAATTCTTGGGATCATGCGATCTATTTCAGACTGATAGCGATCATAACGGCTAAATAGATCTGCGCAGACTAACGCAAAAGCAATGAGTAAAAGCACACAAGTGAAAGATACCACTCGAAAAGAGCGTGACGCTAACATACTACGCATTACTCAGAACCCTCCTCGCGGAGAGGGGTAATCAACAGAGAAAAGCGCTCTTTCCCTGTTCGCCCTTCCTTACGAATGCCCGCTATCGACTCAACTTTTGCGAATGCCCCAGATCTATCCAACTGCTGTAGCAGCATAGCAGCATTAGAGGAGCGCCCATCTAAACGGATGCCGCCATTTTTGTATTCGAGCAAAAGCAAATAAGTATCATCTGGCAATAGCGATGAGAGCGTATCCAGCAACTCAATCGCATCCACCTGCTGCGCACCGATAAGGTTCAGCTCTGTCGCCATCTGATTATAAATTGCCAGATCACCACGCACGGCTGCTACAGGGTTCGCTTGCTGTTCAAGACTATTATAAAGCTGACGCACTTCGCGCATTTCAAGAAACTTCGCTACCACCGGCACAGCAGCGATAGCAACCAACGCCAACATAACGTAGGCCATCGCAAGTACTAACCACTTCTGCTTACCGCGCTGCTTACTCACCCGATCGCTATATGCCTCACTTTGAAAGGCGATAAACTCTCCGGCCTCGGTCTTGGCCCAAGTTTCAGACGGCATAGCACGATTGCTTAGCGGTATCGTATCGATAAATTGCTGAGAGAGCCGTGCACTGCTGATGGCAAGAACCAAAGACAGCTGCCCATCAGACCGGTCAATAACTTTCCAGCCGAAAAGCGTATCAGATTGCGGAAACGGGCTTGAAGCCTCAACTTCCAAGCCAATAAAAGAGTCGATATCTGACTCGGCACTCACGGGTAACGACAGATGTTTGATCAGGCTAATAGAGGCCGGTAGCAATACCGCTTCGTACTTCGCAGAACCCCCCGCAACCTTTTTACCCGCCAACACAACATAACGCTCGGTCTCGCTCTCATGTACCAACACAGGCTCATGCAAGGATGAAGCAACGGGTGAGGCGTCCGACGAGAAAAAGTCGCTCCAGCCCGCCTTGATATAACGAAAACCGGCACGGATATCATAACCGAGAAACTGCCACTGGGCGTCCGACATCAGGCACTCTCCTCTACAGCAGAATCTTTGTTACGAGCACGGGACACAGGCTCAACCCGGTAATACAGCCATGGTAGTCCATCTGGACCAGCTCTCCCTATTCTCACCCAGCGGGTTCGCACTACGTAATCTCCATCAATCTGCATTTTTGCCCTTACTCTAAATTCCGTACCCGCCGAACCTGCAAGCAGCGTATTTTGAACATCTCGTTGGCGCTGAGCAAGTAGGTCCGCCAACTGCTCTTGATCATCGACAATAAATGCAAGCACCTCGGGTGGCGCCGCTGCCGTATTTACTTCGGCAACACCGGTTTTCGCGACGCTAATAACACTCTTAATGCGGTCATACAGCTCTCGAGATATGCCCGAAACGAGCATTAAGTCCTCTGGCGCCTCAAATAGCCCACCCCTTTTAAATTTGCCGGACTGCTCACTGTAACTATCATCCTCTTCAAGGTTACTGGAAGACCGCCATTGTTGAATATCGTCAGCAAGCTGGTCAGCTTGAGCCTCAGATAATCCTGCCCTTGCAACGAACAAGCGTACCAATGCCTCGCGGGACGCCCTATTAATATCGACTAAGCCAGCGGCAGGCACAAACTCAACTTGAGCAACGCGCTCATCAAACTCGACATCGAACTCAGCATATCCGCCACCAAGCAGCGACGGCTCACTGACAATTCTCGCCATCTGTAGTTGGATGACAGCATCACCCAACGCTTCAGCCTGAACCTGCGTGCGTTGCCACTGCGTCATTTTAGTGTCGACTTTAACCTGATACAGCACACCTGCCAGTAATATACTCAGCGCCGCAATAATCCATAGTAACAGCGCGAGAGCCACCCCCTGTTGAGATGAAACCCCTTTCATCTTACTCATAACAGCTGGATATCCTTGAGCGCCACCACCAGCTCAGGCCAAAACTTACCGTTCACTTTTAAGCTAAGCGCAACCCGTGACGGCAAAGTTAATTGATACTCCCACGTATCGAGCAACTCATCAGCATACGCAACACCGTAACTAATGGTAAAAGCATCTACCTTATCTAATAGCGTTTGCGCCTCTAGTGACTGCCAGTCAGGCTCAGTAATACCGTTTTCGTAGGGTGCAAATGCTAACTTGAGCTTATCGTCCTCATGAAAAAGCCGAAATACAAAGGTGCCGCCAAGCACACCCATCGTAGCTGGCGCTACCCAAATAACCTCTTTAGGACCACCCGATAGATATGTACCGTAACCCGACATCCCCTCTAAACTTGCTTGGATGGGCATTGCGTTACTCAGCGCTGTGCGTAAAAAGCCCGATACTTGGCGTATCTCGTTTAGCTGCACCAGTCGCTGCTCAACCTTTTCCTGTGTGGTAGCTAAAGTACGAATACTTGCAACGGCGGCGGCCATCATAAAAGAGAGAACCACTAGCGCGATCAACACCTCCACAAGGGTAAACCCACGCTCCCTTTTGGTCGGATGCTTCATGGCTCACGTCCTGCTACGATGGTTGATACAACAACTTCCCTTCCATTCGGAAAGCTATCCCAACGCACCGAAACACGCAGGGTTTGAAGTGTGCCTTGTGAAAATTGCGAGTTATCCAGCACTGTATCTTCTGATGTCACCGACCAACGAAAGCCGCCATCAGTCTCGCCACGTATCTCCGCATTTCTCTCGATCGTTTGGTAATTAGCCACCAGAGAGCGTACTAGCTCAGTTGCGTATACGTATTGCTCCTGCACAGCCACTGATCTTGTGGCCGTCCCCGCTGCCTGATAGAGCGCGGCCAAGGAGAAGCCCAAAATAGTGATCGCAACCAACATTTCTAATAGAGAAAAGCCACGCTGGCGATCTGAAGAAGCGGAGCAAAGGCCCTTCATAAGGCTGAGTTCTCAGCCAGTTTCGCTTGCGACACACTACCCAGCAACCAGTCGACGGTGAGCTGAACACCCGCTCCACTCTCACGCACTAGGGAGATAGAACCACCCGATGAGGAGCCATCTGCAAAAAAGCGAACGACCGCCAAATTGCCATCATAGAGGCGGTTGTACTCCCGCGCCGTCGCAGCAGATAGCTGTATATTCTCTGGTAACTGAATCTTTTTACTGCCGACGTTCACCGTGCGCGCTTGGGGATCAAAACGCACATCTACAGATTCAGAGTGCGATATCGCTTCGTAGCGCCCCGCAATCAGTACAGTCATCACGTCCTTGACTGCACCGTGATACTGCATGGTTTGGTACATCTTTTGAGCATAGGGTCCGGACACGCCTAACATAACTGCGGCGATGCCCAAAACAACAAGTATCTCAAGTAATGTAAAACCACGTTGCATGGTACAGGTTACTTCCAGTTACCAACGTCAGCATTTTCACCGTCGCCACCTGGCGCACCGTCTTGACCGAGCGAAAAGATATCCATCTCACCTTTCTGTCCAGGGTAACGATATCCGTAGGCACGTTTCCACGGATCTTGCGGTACTCCAGATTTCAAATATGGGCCGTTCCATCCTGTTGCACTAGAAGGTTTGTTAACAAGCGCATCTAGACCTTCATCTGTTGTTGGGAAACGCCCAACATCCAGCTTAAACATCTCCAAGCTCTGCTCAAAATCCTTGATTTGAACCGCTGCTGTTTTCGACTTTGCACCGCCCAACTGATTCAACACAGCCGGCCCCACAAGGCCAGCCAATAGCCCGATGATAGCTAACACAACCAACATCTCGACCAATGTGATACCACTTTGTGCTCTATAAACCGTTTTCAAAGACACGAACCAACCTCTTTATCTATTCCTACTCCAAGCGCAACTAACATGCTGAGCTTGCAAACTTAAATTGCCAAATCATTGACCGATAGAATACCCATCAAGATCGCTATAATAATCACCGCAATAGAGCCCCCCATCAGCAAAATCAGCAAAGGCTCCAATAGCGTTAACCCTCTTTTGACGCCCGCTTGAACTTCAGTATCGTAGACCTTCGCAAGCTCGAGCATCATATCATCAAGGCGCCCAGACTCCTCCCCCACACGCACAATTTGGATTACCATCGGCGTGAAGAAATCACTAGCTTGCAGCGTTTGTGACATCCGATCACCACGCTTGACCGCAGGCTCTAGCTCAGCGAGCGCAGCACGCACTCGCTCGTTCTCCACCGTTTCGTTGGCGATCCCCAAGGCCTGCAACAGTGACACACCATTGCCTAGCAGAGTTCCCATCGTGCGGGAGAATTTTGCCATCTCATACTTAAACAACACACCACCAATGAGGGGGGCTTTGATAAGCTTTGCATCCTTCCAAGCTTTGCCGGTTGGTGTTCCAAGCCAACGTCTCACTAAAAAGCCAATAACAAATGCTCCTGCCATCAAGGCAAGACCATAGGCTTTAATAAAGTTGCCCGAGTCGATCACCCAACGCGTTAGCAAAGGCAATGCATCTCCCATGTCAGCAAACAGGGCTTCAAACTGAGGCACAACAAAACCCAACATCACCAAAATAGACAACGTTGCAACCACCAACAAGATAGCCGGGTAAATTAGCGCCGATACAACGCTGCTGCGCACAGCCTTAGCATTTTCTAAATATTCGACAAGCCGCTCAAGAACGGAAGATAGCTGACCGCTGGCTTCGCCGGAGCGCACCATGTTGATATAAAAATGGCCAAAAACACTCTCGTATCGCGTTAACGCTTGGCTGAGACCCTTACCGCCTTTGACCGTTTCCAGCAGGTCATTCAGCATGGCAGCTTGCTCGGGCTTAGCGCTCATTTCGATAAGCACCTTCATCGCGCGATCAATAGGCAGTCCAGCCCGCAACAAAACCGCAAGCTCACTCGTGAAAGACAAAACGTCGCTCGCGCCCAAATTAGTACGAGCGGTGGATGCGCTTTTTACTTTGGCTTGCTGCCCTGCTGCCAATTTCACCGGAGATAACCCCTGTGCACGCAACTGCCGCCCAGCGGCTTCAGTCGATTCAGCAGCGATGGTTCCTTCGTGAATAGAGCCATCCCGCTTCACCGCTTTGTAGTAAAAATCTGGCATCTGCTGCTAGTCCTCTGCAGCCTGATCTTGGGTCACACGTAAAACCTCTTCTAACGAAGTGACACCTGCAGCCACCTTGCGTAGCCCATCCTCATAGAGCGTTATCATCCCTGCCTGACGGGCAACACGATGTAACTGAGTAGCATCAGCGCCTTCTGAAATAGCTCGATGCATTGCGCCATCCATAACAAACAACTCATGAATTGAGGTACGACCCTGATAGCCTGAACCCTGACATACAGCACATCCAGTGCTTTGATAAACCGTTCGTTGACCGTCTGGCATAAACTGGCCGAGACCACTCTCGCGCGCTTCAAAATCCGTGAGTTCAACCGGTGTTTTGCAATGGTCGCACAACTTGCGAATCAAGCGTTGCGCCAACACACCATTCACTGACGAGGTGATTAAGTAACGCTCGACCCCCATATCCTCAAGACGTGTAATAGCACCCGCCGCAGTATTCGTGTGCAGCGTCGACAGTACTAGGTGCCCAGTAAGCGCCGACTGAACACCAATCTGCGCAGTTTCTGTATCACGCATCTCACCAATCATGATGATATCAGGGTCTTGTCGCAAGATTGACCGCAGCGCAGCGGCAAATGTCAGATCGATTTTCGCCTGTACCTGAATTTGGTTCACACCGGTCAACTGGTACTCCACCGGATCTTCAACGGTCACAATTTTCGCTGCCTGAGCATCCATCGATGCCAAGGACGCATACAGGGTCGTTGTTTTACCGGAACCTGTGGGCCCTGTGACCAGTAACACACCGTGAGGCTTAGCCAATAGTTCTTGGTACTTGACCAACGTATCAGCGCTAAACCCCATATTCTCGAGGCTGAGCTGAATACTCTGGCGATCTAGCACCCGCATCACGATACTCTCACCGTGGACCGTGGGAATCGTAGACACACGCAGATCAAGCTCATGCCCCTTAACACGCGTCATAATGCGGCCATCCTGAGGCAAGCGGCGCTCTGCAATGTTGAGGTTGGCTAACAGTTTGATACGGGATGCAATCGCTGCGGCTTGGCTTAATGGCGGCGGGTCTGGCATCTCTTGAATGACGCCGTCCACACGGTAGCGCAAGTGCAAACCGTCATCGAAAGGTTCGATATGGATATCAGAGGCACCAATATCAAGCGCTTTGTGAATAATCTGGTTAACAACGCGGATAACCGGCGCTTCACTCGCGAGGTCACGCAGGTGTTCGATAAACTCATCATCCCCAGCGAACAGATCTTGCTCAGCTGCAGCTTCCACATCATCAGTGTTCGCCTCCAAGTACTTCTGCTGACCTTGCTTGATATCAGCTTCAAGCGCCAAGCACATGATCGCCATTTTACCTGTTGCCATCGATAACGCTTTCGCAACGTAAGCATCCTGAGGCAACGTCGTTGCGACACGCACGCTGGCTTCATCAACCGATAGCGGCACCAGATTGTTACTCAGCAAAAACTCTTCCGACAACCCTTCGATGCGCACTGCCTGCTCGGGAAAGTGCTCGGCAGCGACCAACTCAACGTCCAATACCTCGCTCAATGCGCGGCAAACATCTTGTTCTGAAACTAAGCCAAGTTTAACAAGCACCTGGCCTAACAGATCTCCCATCTCTTGCTGAGCTACCAGTGCACGCTCAAAGTCGCGACTGGTGATTTTTTCCTGCTCGATGAGCAATTCGCCAAGCTGGTCATTAATATCGGACATACTGTTATCTTTTTATCAGGAAACCGGAGGGGGCAAAGGTGAAGCCAAACTTTTGCTCTCTTACGCTATCGGTGACGTAATCATCTGGGTACTGCGCCATGTATTCTTGGATCGCTTCATATGGCCCTTCACCCCAACCTGGCAACACAGGATGGCCGTTGATATTGCTATCTTCAACAACCAGATAATCGCCAGACTTAGTGACACGACGCAGCAACTCAAGTTCAGCTAAAACATGTGATTTACTATGATCGCTGTCCAGGATAAAGAACACAGGCCCCGGATAGAGAGCACGCATCTTTTCAATGCGCAACGCAACCTGCGGATCTGAAGAAGACCCTGTTACCAATTGAATGGCGCTATCCAACAACACTTCAGGGAAAACGTCTTCATGGGATATATCAACACTGACGACCTTCAAGTCTGGATTGATAGCCCGCCCCGTCACACTAAAAAATAGCGCAGACCCACCAAACCTTGTGCCAAACTCAACGATCAAAGCAGGTTTTAATTCTGCCAAAACTTCTTGGTAATTCCACATATCCGCTACCGACTTGTAGCAAGGAACACCCATATACTTCACATCGTGCCAAACTTCACTGTTGTAGTACCACTGATGATACGCTTCGGCTTCTTTGTTCACGCTTTACAACCTTTACTGAAATGCTTCGCCACCTGATTATAAGTGTAATCAAACCTTGAGAGTAGCGGCCCCTCAAAAAGCTTATGAAATAACCAACTAACAACAAGGGTCAAAGTGACCGTTATTAGCAGCGAAGCATAAAACCCCATATTCGGCATGAAGTAAAATAGAAGAAATAAGACCGGTAGATGTCCTAAGTAGACAGCATACGAAAGGTCACCACAAACAGCGGCTAACTTGTGATTAACGGTAAAACCAACTTTTTCCAGATACAATGCAAAGGACAGCAGAGAAAAGGCAAGCACACCACCAACCAACACCCTTTCTGGAATGTTACTTCCCGAGTACAGAAGTTCACCCGCACTTTGGCTACTCATAGCAAAATAGATCGTGCCGACCAAAACCGAAACAGCAATAGTCGCTCCTTGTAAGCTCACTCTCGAAACGAAAAAAAATAGCGCGAAGCCGGCTAAAAACTGAAACCAAAAAAGTGACACAAAGTACAAAAAGCTCATCGGATACTCGGCGAACCGTTCCATGCTGTAGAAGTTAAGCAGCAAAATGGCGTAGGCTTGAGCTGCTGCCACGACAACCCCAACACCAATCAATGCGAATTTCATCCACCTTTTAGGCAGAAAGGTGAAGACAAACACGCCAAAATAGAAGAGCAGTTCAAACTGCAAAGTCCACGCGATAGGCAAACTAAGGGATTGGAAGTCAACGCCAATTAATATTAGAGAACCGAGGAGTGACCGCCCTTCTTGCTGTTCAAAAATCGCCAATATAAGAAAGAAAGTTAATGCGAAGGGCCAATAGCTGATATAAATTCGATAAAAGCGCTTCACTATAAATCGAATCGAATCTGAGTACTCTGAAAGGCTCTGCGTGGTTTTCGCCATCACAAAGCCGCTAATCAGAAAAAATACATCTACGCCAAAGAAGCCCAAATAGTGAGACAACGTTATAGAAACCGACTCACCAATTCCCGCAGGGTAATAAGCCGAGAGGTGAAATAAAACAACAGATAAAGCAGCTAAAAGACGCAGAAGCTGAATATTAGCGAAGATGGCAGGCTCGCCCATCGGTTTTTCATTAAGCAAGTCGCCACCAGTTATCTATAATCAAATTATGAGCATCCTACAAATTATTCCGGCGTTTAATCCTGATATACCTAAAACTCAGCCTGCTGTTGCCCCCATCGCAGCGAGCGGTGCTGCTGAACACATCACTCAAGGCAGCACTTCCAATGGCATAGCATCAACAAAACCACAGGGTAAGGCTAACCCAAATTTGCTGAAACGCCAGTCTGAGGGGAGCAAGCTATACGGCGAAGAGGCACACTATACGCCGATTCTCACTGCCGAAAAAATAATGTCGCAACCACTTATCACTATTGATCGCGATGACTCCTTCGCCCATGCTGCTACTGTGATGAAACAACAGCAAATCAGCCACCTGATTGTCGCCAGCTCGAATGGCGACCTGCTCGGCCTAGTGCATCATGAGGACACCATTCAGCACGGTGTAGACTCCCCCGTTGCCGTGGCAAACTTTCTGCCCGAATCACTGCTTGCCGCCAAGCCGGAAACACCCGTCGCAGAGATAGCTCGCCACTTTATTCACCACAACTGTAACGCGATTCCCGTTGTCAACGCAGCTCTCAAGCCCATCGGTATTGTTTGCCGCACTGACCTGCTCGAAATAATCAGTCACGGCGAGCACGTCGAGCGTTGGGCTTAAACCGCGTTATAAGCTGTGCCGCGGCACAATGTTAACATCACCCCGTGCTTCACTATAAAGTATGACCACTTCGCCCGTGTGCAACTGCTGCTTCACTTGCTGCACGCGCGCCTCTAATGAGGTCTCCGTCGCCCCGTAATCGGTGCCATCTCGCGTTACAAACTCTTCAATAACACCGCGAAGCGCATCGGCAGAAAGCGACTCATAAGGCACGATCATCGACTAACCCCATACTCATCGAGAAGTGCCAGCAAGCCCTCTTCGTCTAAGACAGGGATACCCAAATCTTGCGCTTTGGTAAGCTTACTACCGGCAGCCTCACCTGCGACAACACAGTCAGTCTTCTTCGATACACTACCCGATACTTTCGCACCTAACTGTTGCAACGCGGCTTTTGCCTCGCTACGAGTGAGCTGGCTGAGCGTGCCGGTTAACACATAGGTTTTATTTTCCAGAGGCGAAGCCGCTTCAACGCGGCTTTCAGCTAATGCCCAATGGAACCCATAGTCGAGCAGCAATGCCTCTGTTCTACGCAAGCTTTCAACCCAAGACTCATCAGCAAGCACATCCAACATGCTCGCTATCGCACGCTTACTCAGCTTATCCACCGTGCTAAGTTCAGCTTCCGTTGCCTTCACGAGTGCATCCACAGTTTGAAAGTGCGCTGCCAACTGTTTGGCGCTGCCCCCTCCGACATACGGTATTTTGGCACGCGTAATCAGCTCTTCAAGAGAGAGGGTCAAGGTTTTAGAACCGCTATTATCAAGCGTAAATCCCACGACCAATAAGCGGTCGACCTCTTGATTGTTATGCTCATCCGCAAAGAAATGGGCAATTTCCGCAGCGACTTCATCACCAATATCGGGCAATAGCGTTAGAATCTGTGGGGTAGCCGCACGGATTTTATCGAAGCTGCCAAAATACTCAGCAAGCGTTCGCGCGGTTTCTTCGCCCACATCAGGGATACCCAAAGCATAGATAACACGCGCCAGCGTCGCCCCGCGGCAGTCATGTATCGCTCTAAAGAGATTCAACGCAGACTGATGCGCGAACCCGTCAAGCGCTTCTAGCTGCTCAACTTCCAGCTCAAAGAGGTCTGCTGGGGACTTAACTAATCCGACATCGCTCAGCTGGATTGCGACTTTCTCACCAAGGCCTTCGATATCTAACGCTTTTCGGGAACCAAAGTGAATCAACGCTTGCTGGCGTTGTGCTGAGCAGGTTAGCCGGCCAACACAACGATACGCAGCACCATCAGCCCCAGCGCCTTTTGCGGAACGCTGCTGCAACTGCACACGTTCAACATCAGAACCACATACAGGACAAGCACTCGGCGCTGCGATGGGTTTCGTATGCTCAGGGCGCCGATCAACAACGACTTGCACCACCTGAGGGATGACATCACCCGCACGGCGCACAATAACAGTATCTCCAACACGCGCATCTAAGCGTGCAATTTCCCCCATATTATGGAGCGTTGCATTAGATACGGTTACTCCACCAACAAACACTGGAGTCAGGCGGGCAACCGGCGTAATGACACCAGTTCGCCCAACTTGAAAATCAACGCTCTCCAGTACAGTCAGCTCCTCTTGTGCAGGGAATTTATGCGCGATAGCCCAACGCGGTGCCCGCGAGACAAAACCCAAATCTTCCTGCAGCGCATAGCGGTTGACCTTATACACCAAACCATCAATTTCAAAAGGCAGATCGTTGCGCTGCGCTGATAGCCTCTCGTAGTAGTCGAGCACTTGTTCTGGGCCACTCAGCTTCTCAAGATAGCCACTAATACGGAAACCCCACTGAGACAGCGCATGCATCGTATCAAAGTGATTATCAGGCAGTTCGCCCTCCTCAACAACGCCAATCCCGTAACAGCACATCTCTAGCGGGCGCTGTGCCGTGACACGCGAATCCAGTTGTCGCAAACTACCAGCGGCTGCATTGCGCGGATTAACAAACGTTTTCTCACCTGCACTGGTTAGCCTGTCGTTCATCGCAGCAAAACCCGCCTTTGGCATATAGATTTCACCACGTACTTCAAGGCGTTTTGGCCACCCACTTCCTGACAAGCTCAGGGGAATTGAGCGAATGGTTTTCACATTATGGGTGATATCTTCGCCCGTCGAGCCGTCACCGCGAGTCGCGCCTCGCACCAGCACACCCTCCTCGTAAAGAAGGCTCACAGCAATGCCATCGAGCTTAGGCTCACAAGCATATTCAACCATCTCTTGGCCCGCACGCTCACGAACGCGTCGGTCAAAGTCAGTAAAGTCTTCGCCAGAAAAAGCATTGCCGAGCGAGAGCATTGGGCGCTCGTGCGTGACCTCAGAAAAACCTGCAAGCGGGGCACCACCGACACGCTGCGTCGGAGAATCTGAAGCCACCAGATCAGGAAAGTCACTTTCCAGTGCTAGCAGGCGCTGGAACAGGCGGTCATACTCAGCATCTGGAATAGAGGGCTCATCTTTCACGTAGTAAAGATGATTGTGATGATTTAACTGCTCGGTTAGCTGAGCAATCTCTTCTGCAGGTGTTGTTTTGTCTGTCATATAAACCGGAGTATCAAATAAAAACGCAACCTAAGATTGGTTGCGTTTCGGTAACTGGTGCAGTTCGTAATCCCGAATGCGTTCTCGGTAATGCGCTTTTGTCTGCGTGCCCATCATCGAGCGGTTCTCATCAAGGAGATCACCACCCAGATGCTTCGCCACCGTCTCGGCGGTCGCTAACATACATTCGAGCGCATATTTTGGATCTTTCGGGTCTGCCATCGACATAAAGAAGGTGACCGCAGGTATATGTGCCGACTCCAGCTCATCAAGGTTGAATGTTCCCGGACTTACAGCACAAGCCATACTAAATTGGATAGCGCCACCATCAGTCGCTTCCTCAAAACGGTGGAACAGCTGGTAAAGACCATGCTCCATACCACAAGCTTCGACAATCTGGCGCAATGCACAACCGTCCATAATACCCTGCTTGGCCACAACCGTAATTTGCAGCATATGCTCTGGATCTGGGTCCGGCGCCGAGCGATTAGCGTTATCAGCAAATAGGGAGCTTTGCTCTGGTTCAGCCTTCAGTTCAGCCTTCAGTTCTGGCTCTGGCTCTGGCTCTGGCTCTGGCTCTGGCTCTGGCTCTGGCTCTGGCTCTGGCTCTGGCTCTGGCTCTGGCTCTGGCTCTGGCTGCGAGGTTACCGAAGGAGTCTCTTCCATAGCTACCTCTTCTTTGCTCGGTTCCGCAACCGGCTCTACCCACGTATTAGCAGCAGCCACATCGTTTGCAGAGAATGTCTCATCAACCACCGGAACGTCGTTCTGCAACACCGCAGAGTCTGCTGAGTCAGCATTCACCATGTCCGGTTCGTAGTGCTCACCGTAGCGCAATGAATCATTCATAAGCACCGTGATAGGCTGCTCTAGATCTAACGCCTCTTGCTCTGTTAGCTCCACTTCGGGCTCGTGAACAAGCTTAGCTTCGTACTTCATCTCTTCTGGTAGCGACAGGTCGAGCTCGTCGTGCTCACTTTCTATTATGGCAGGTTGCTCAGTGCTCTCTGGCTGCGCCGGATGACCATACTGCGAAGCTTCTATTGTGCTCGGCGGCTGCTCTTGTGGAGCAGTTTCAGGCAGCTCGGGTTCAACGCTATAACTCAGGTCTGGCTGTGGCTGTGGCTGTGGCTGTGGCTGTGGCTGTGGCTGTGGCTGTGGCTGTGGCTGTGGCTGTAAAGGCTGGTGATTTTCAGGTATCACATCAAACAGCGGATCCAGCTCTACACCTTGAGGCCCTTGTGAATCGTGAGCAACAGTATTGGCAGTATCGCTAAGATGCTGTTCAGTAGGCGTTTCGTACGCAGTCAATCCCGCTAGCGAGGATGTTTCAATACCTGCCTCAACGCCACCGAGTGGGCGAGCACCGCCATTAGGCAACTCAGGATTGTACCCATCATCTTCTGCATCGCTGAAAGATCGATCAATATCCATCTTCAGCGTCTGTCGCTGACCGTTCATGCGGCGCCAACCATCAATAATTATCAGAGCGATAACTAAGATGCCGCCGATGATTAGCCACTCTTTCATGCCTATTTCCATGTATCAGGCTCTGCTGTTAAAACGTTTAAACTCTTTGCACACAACTATAAAGCGTCGTTGCCTACTGAACAATCGTGTTAATCTGAAGTTCCACAGGCGTTGTGGTACCTACCGCAACAAGGACAGCAGGAGACTCTAGGTCTCCGGCACTAGCGACAGGTTCACCACTCAAGGATACTCGAGCGATCAGCTCCACGCGTGTATAACCCGATAGTTTCGCTTGCGGCATCATCGCCATTGAATCATCAAGCACAACACGCGCAGGTAGATCTGCTACGGTAAGCTTAGCAGCCGCTAACGGCATACGCTGGCCAACCGCTCGCGCGAACACAAATACCGGCTGATCCGGTTTTAACTGAGTAAGTTGCTGCTCGTCGATATCCACAAGCGCCACGACTTGCGCAACATCGAGCTCAGGGATGTCTGGAACTGTCTGTCCAAGCTGCTGCATCTCCTGAGCCGCACGCTGGATACCACTTTTCAGTGAGCTGGCAGCTTCCGCATCAGCGTTTTGCAGGGCCTTACGCCAATACGCGATAGCGTCGGCATATTCTTTTTGCTCGAATGCATCGATACCCAGCAGGCCTAGTGCAGTGACCTCAAGCGGTTCAATATCGAGTGTACGATTCACCTGTTGGCGTACTGCATCAGTCATCTTACCGTTTGCAAAGTAAAGAGACTGCGCATATTGCCCCATAACGCCGGCATATTGAGGCGCATCTGCTGGCATTTGCTCTAACAAACGTTCAAACGCTGCTTGGCCTTTTTGAAACTCCCCAAGATTCATATAAGTGGTGGCCAAAATGTACCAACCTTCAGGATTCTCGGGATTCTCTGCCAACTCTTTTTCGAGCATCACGATCGCTTCTTCCACAGAAGGCATATCTTGAGATTGTGCTGGCTGTGTGCGCGGAACCTCTAAGAGTGCAGCGCTACCATAGTTTGCATAAAGGCCGAGTGATAACGCCGGCACTAATAAAGCCATAATGGCCAAGCCCAGTAGCTGTGGAGTACCCAGTACAGTCCGGTGCTTTAGCGGTTCATCGGTGTCAGTATCTTCAAGAAGCGAACGCTGTAGTTCTAAACGCAGCACTTCTAGTTCTTGCTCGGTGATCGTATTTGCGGCAAATTCGCGTTCAAGCTCAGCTAAACGCTCATTGTAGATATCAATATTTTGCTGCTTGCGGTCAACAGCAGCCTGATGGAATGCTCTTTTACGCGCCCGCGCAAACGGGATAAAAAGAAACGCTAACGCCCCGCAAAGCAGTACAGCAATTCCAAACCACAGTTCGATCATTTACTCTCACCATTGTTATCTTTTAACAGCTCAGACAAGCGCGCTTGCTCATCATGACTTAAGTTTGCGCTATCGCTCGCTTTAGCTTCTTTGGAGCGTCGCGCTCGCGCTAACAAGACCACGACGACCATGCCGATGGCGAGCAATACGAACGGGCCGTACCAAAGCACGTAAGTTGCCTCATTTACCTTCGGACGATATAGGACGAACTCGCCATAACGCGCCACCATAAAGTCAACAATCTGGTCATTGCTATCTCCGGACTCTACCATTCGATACACTTCGCGGCGCAGGTCTGAAGCGATTGGCGAGTTGGAATCTGCCAAATTTTGGTTCTGACATTTAGGGCAACGCAGCTCTTGTGTTAACTGTTGGAACTGCTCGCGTGCCTCATCATCCTGAAACTCATACGTATCTATGGCCGCCCATACAGGCCCGGCGACCATTAGCGCAAGCGCAAAGAAAAACGCTCTCATAACGAGACCTCTGCAAGCACACCTTTTAACGTTTGCCATACCTTCTCATCAACCGCGCCAACATGCTTGTAGCGAATAACGCCATTTGCATCAATAACATAGGTTTCGGGCGCACCATAAACGCCTAAATTAACGCCTAGCGCACCATCTGCATCAAAGATATTCAAAACATACGGATCACTGTAACGCCGCAGCCACTCTTTTGCCGCCGAGCGGTCATCTTTATAGTTAATACCATAAATAATGACTCCCTCTTCGCGCGCAATTCGATTCAACTGCGCGTGCTCTTGCTTACAAGTCGGGCACCATGTCGCCCACACATTGACTAGCGCAGGCTTTCCTTTTAAATCCTGCTCTGTGACTAACTTGTTTTCATCGCTCAAAGACGGTGCGCTAAACGCAGGAAATGGCTTATCTAACAACGCCGACTCAAGCTCACTCGGGTCTAGCTGCAGCCCTTTGTAAAACAACACACCCAATGCCATAAAAACGACTAATGGGATAAAGAGAATTAAACGTCGCACTCGATCTTCCTCTTAGCTAACGGCAGCCACATCGGCACTCTGTTGTATGCGTTTACGGCGATAACGCGGATCCGATGCAGCCAAAAGCCCTCCTGCTGTCATCATCAGTCCACCCAGCCAAATCCAGCGCACAAAAGGCTTGTATTGAACACGTATTGCCCACGCATCCCCCTCGAGAGGCTCTCCCATGGCCACGTATAGATCACCCCAGAACCCTGGATCGATATCAGCTTCTGTCATCACATTGCCACGCGCGAGGTACTGACGCTTTTCTGGCTGCAACAAACCATATTCTTCGCCGTTTTTATACACCACCAGCTCACCCATATCAGAGACGTAGTTTGGTCCCTCTACTCGGCGCGAGCCTTTGAACTCAAAGCTATAATCTTCGAAATTGAGTTTATCACCCGGCGCCATGCGCAGATCTCGCTCTTCGCTGTAGTTAGACACCATAGCAACGCCCACTATCGAAACCGCCAAACCAAGGTGTGCCAGCAACATCGCATAGTAACTACGAGAGAGCTTGCGCATTCCCTCACCCAATGAGCGGCGATGCTTCACTTTGTTGTAGATATCTTTGGCCGCAGCCGCCGTTATCCACATGGCCATGATTCCACCCAAAACAGGCTGTAGGTGCAGCTCACCCGCGTACATCAGCGGGAAAACAACACCACAAACCAAGGCTACAACCGCAGGGATACCCAGCTGTTTAAGCAGGAAGTTGGAGTCTGTTTTACGCCAGCGAGCAATCGATCCAACTGATAGGAAAACCACTAAGAAAATAGTTAGCGGCACAAACAGAGAATTAAAGTATGGCGGGCCTACCGAGATTTTCCCCATCGACAACGCGTCCATCACGAGTGGATACAAGGTTCCTAGCAAGACCATCAAACACGCCACAACCAAAACGACATTGTTGACCAACAACATGCTTTCACGAGAGAGAAGCTCGAATGTTGATTCACTTTTAACATGCGCCGCCTTGACTGCGTATAGCAGGAAAGAGCCGCCGATAGTAATCGCTAACAAGACAAGGACGAAGTAGCCCCGCTCAGGATCTGTGGCAAAGGCGTGTACCGACGTTAACACACCAGAACGTACTAAGAATGTGCCCAACAAACTTAAAGAAAACGCGAAGATCGCTAATAGCACCGTCCAGCTTTTAAAGACACCACGCTTCTCAGTAACGGCCAGACTGTGGACAAGAGCCGTACCCACTAACCATGGCATAAAGGAAGCATTCTCAACAGGGTCCCAGAACCACCAGCCACCCCAGCCGAGCTCGTAATATGCCCACCAACTACCTAACGCTATACCTAGCGTCAAAAATGCCCAAGCCACATTGGTCCACGGACGTGACCAACGAGCCCAAGCAGCGTCAAGGCGACCACTTAGCAGCGCAGCAATGGCAAAAGCAAATGCTACCGAGAAGCCCACATATCCCATGTAAAGCATCGGCGGATGAATAATCAAACCAATATCCTGCAGCAGTGGATTCAGGTCTCCCCCCTCTGCTGGGACGTTCGGTAACAGGCGTTCAAACGGGCTTGAGGTCATCAGAGTGAACAGGATAAAGCCCACACAAACCATACCCATGACCGATAAAACTCGCGCCACGATATCCAGTGGTAGCTCATCACTTTTTACCGCAACCGCATAGGTCCAGCCGCCCAAAATGAGCACCCAAAGCAGTAATGAGCCTTCGTGGCCACCCCAAATAGCACTGACTTTGTAGTAGTAAGGTAAGGCGGTATTCGAGTTCCCAGCAACATATGCCACTGAGAAGTCATCCGTTAGGAACGCATAGCCCAAACAAAGCATGCTAATAAAAAGAAAGAGGAAAACCGCCGTCGATAGTGGCCGCGCATACTCCATCCAGAGTACGTTGCGACTGTAAGTTCCTACCAACGGAACAACAGATAAGAGAATCGACAAAACCAGTGAAATGATGAGTGCAAATTGCCCCAGCTCAGGAATCATTTATTAAATACCTCCTCAGCAGGTTGAGGCATCTTACCAGCCGCTTCTAGTGCTTCCGCGACTTCAGGAGGCATATAGTTTTCATCATGCTTTGCTAAAACCTCAACCGCCTGAAACACGCCGTTTCCATCGATTGCACCTTGCGCCACAATCCCTTGCCCCTCTCGGAAAAGGTCTGGGAGTATTCCTGTGTACTCAACAAGCACCTCTTCTGCGTAATCGGTCATTGCGAACTGAACACGTAAACTTTCTTGGTCGCGTTTTACGCTCCCCTCAACGACCATGCCACCGGCGCGGATGCGAGTATCTTTTGGTGCTTCACCGCCCACGATTTGAGTAGGCGAGTAGAATAGATTGATATTCTGGTTCAGAGCATAAAGCGCTAAACCAACAGCAACGGATACACCCACAACCAGCAATAAAACCAGAGCTAGGCGCTGTTTACGTTTCGGATTCATTTAGTGTCGTTCTCTCTTCTAATTCTGCGCGCAAGTGTTTTCAGAAAGTCTTTACGGGCCTTAGCAGGCAAAAGCAGGTTCCCCGCAAAAAGAAGTAAACCGAGGGCATAAGACAACCAAACATAAATTCCGTGCCCTCCCATATTAAAAAAATCTGCAAGTGTCTCGAACTGCACATTCACCTCACTGGGATACAATCAACTCACGCACCCAACTGGCACGTTTCTCGCGGCGGAGAATTTCGTTGCGAAGCCGCATCATCAAAGACACAGCGAAGAAACAGTAGAAGCCAATCACCATAATTAATAGCGGCAACCACATTTCAATCGGCATGGCCGGCTTCTCAGTCAGTTTGAAGGTTGCGGGCTGATGGAGCGTATTCCACCACTCAACTGAATATTTGATAATCGGGATATTGACTAGCCCCACTAGGGAAAGGATGGACGCCGCTCTCGCTGCAGTATTTGGATTTTCCATCGCTGCATACAGCGCCATAACACCAAGATAAAGAAACAACAGGATCAACATGGAGGTTAACCGCGCATCCCAAACCCACCAAGAGCCCCAAGTCGGCTTGCCCCAAATGGCTCCCGTAGCGAGCGCCAAGACCGCCATAGAGGCCCCAATTGGAGCAGCCGCGAATGCAGCCATATCAGCCACTTTCATTTTCCAAATAAGACCGATAGCACCGGCGATAGCCATCAGCATATAGCAAGATTGCGCCAAAATAGCTGCCGGTACATGCAGATACATGATACGAAAGCTATTACCCTGCTGATAATCCGGCGGCGCGAACGCCAGCGCCCAAACGATCCCTACACCCAAACAGAGTAGAGCCAGCCAAGCAAATATAGGCAGCAACTTACCCGTGATCTGATAACACCATTTTGGTGAAGCCAACTGGTAAAACCAGCGAGGCATCCATTTTTTCTCTGGCATTGTTACGTTATACCTCAACCACTAACTGAAACTCGCACTGCAGCGCTGGTCGCTAAAGGCGCAAGTACAAAACCAAGCGCCAAGCCAGCACCGAGAAGAGCCAGGTAACCACCGATAGGTAGCCCAGCTACGGCAGCTTGCACCGCCCCTGACCCAAAAATAAGTACTGGTATATAGAGAGGCAAAACCAACAACGAGATCAAAATCCCTCCCTTTTTAAGCCCAACCGTCAGTGCCGCACCAATCGCGCCAATAAAACTCAGCGTCGGCGTACCGATCAATAGACTCAATACCAAACCCAGCATCGCGTCACTGGGCAAAAATAGCATCACACCTAACAGTGGCGACATCAGCGTCAACGGCAAACCGGTTGTCATCCAATGCGCAAGCGTTTTGGCCAAGCATACAATCATCAAAGGCTGCGGACTCAATAACATCTGCTCTAAAGTGCCATCGTCGTAGTCGGAGCGAAACATCCCATCTAACGACAGCAACGTGGCAAGGAGCGCCGCTACCCATACCACACCCGGTGCAACGTCGGACAAAAATGTCGGCTCTGGACTAACGCCTAACGGGAACAGCGTCGCGACCATCAAAAAAAAGATCAATGGATTGAACAGATCACTTTTACGTCGAAATGATAACAACAGGTCACGCTTTAAGGCGGCACTAAACTGCTGACTCATCGAAATTGTTGCGATATTAGTTTCCTCTACCACTACGGAGTTCCCTAAAAGCTATCCAGATTGACTTTGACAACGCCTTGCTGTGCTGCAAGGTCGTGGTGCGTCGTCAATATCACACTACCGCCGCGCTGCGCATGGTCTAGTAGCAACTGCTCCATCGCTGCAACACCCTTTTTATCGATGGCAGTAAAGGGCTCATCAAGAATCCACAACGGCGCTTGGTTCATATAGAGGCGAGCTAAACTAACACGCCGGTTCTGTCCAGCCGAGAGCGAGTGACATGGCACATCTTCATAACCCGTCAACCCAACAATGCCCAGCGCTTCATCTATTTTGCTACGCTGGAGTGCAGGATGCAGTGCACAATACCAGCGTAAATTTTCTTGCGGCGTTAACATGCCTTTGACACCAGGCTGGTGTCCGAAGTAGAGCAAATCAGCAAGAAACTCATCGCGTACATTGTCAACGGATTCACCGCGCCACTCGATACTTCCTTCGTATTGGGCAGATAGTCCACTAAGAATCCGCAACAAGGTCGTTTTGCCACTGCCGTTACGGCCTTCAATCTGCATCACTTCGCCCTGCTTCAGGGAAAATGCTAAACCATCGAACAGAATGCGCTCTTCGCGTTCGCAAAAAAGATCGGTGACAGCCAAGAGCGGTTTTGACAAAGGAGCAACCTCATTCCACGTAAAACATCCACAGCGCGCTACAATTAATACTGTAACCGCCGATAAATTTGGTGGGCATTATATACAATTCTGACCAAGTATTGGCATTGTTCTTAATCACACCTACGGGAAACTGTTATCGCATGCAATCGTTTGGGCCGCTAAACATTAGTGTTAAAGCAGCAACATCGAGCACAACTCACTCGATTGGGAACGCTTTACCCAAAGATGGCACGCCAGTTACCGCGACGGTGCGCGATACCGCAAATACACCGTCAAGTGACGGGCTATTCAAGATAAGAGTTGAACTAAATTCGCGCTTATTAAGTATCTCGGTACCTACTCCCATCGCATCAGGTACAACCGTACAACTTAGCCAATCACCCAACGGTGATGTGTCGTTACAAGTTGCTGCGAACCAAGCCAGGGAGCTTAATACAGCGCCCCAGACACGAACTCAAGCAGAAAACCAACCTCAGCTGCGAGCCCCCGTGACACCAACGGCTGCAACACTGAACCAGTTACAAACCCTCATCGCACCAAATACTCAGACGCCGGGCAGTGTGATCGCTCAGAGTGCTATCACACAGACACAGACACAGACACAGACACAGACACAGACACAGACACAGACACAGACACAGACACAGACACAGACACAGACACAGACACAGACACAGACACAGACAATAGCATCTCAGCAAACAAGCCAAGGCAAAGCCACTACACCACAGAGCAGTGCAAACCCTTTACCTCAATCCTCTTCTGCTTCTGCTTCTGCTTCTGCTTCTGCTTCTGCTTCTGCTTCTGCTTCTGCTTCTGCTTCTGGGCAAAGTTTCGCACCTGCAAACCAGCAAAGCTCAATAGCAAGCCCACAAACACCCGCTGCCCCACCAAACTCAATACAACAGGCAACGCAGGCAACGCAGGCAACGCAGGCAACGCAGGCAACGCAGGCAACGCAGGCAACGCAGGCAACGCAGGCAACGCAGGCAACGCAGGCAACGCAGGCAACCAGCGGAGCACAACACCCCGGTACTACACAAGGGTTTGATCGTCATTCATCACCAACATTGCCGGCCAATGCAGCGTATCAGCCTCGACCGGCAGCCACTGCACTAACCGTCGATATCAGAGGGGTTTCGGTTTCACTCACTACCACAGCAAATCTCCCCCAACTAAATCAGGTTGTGATTGCGCGCGATAACACCAACAACTACTCGATTCAATGGCAAACAAAGATCCCGCAGGCACAACCTTTACAACCCACTCCACCAATGACACCTGCCCAAAACGCCGTGGCGGAGCAAATATTACGTGAAAGTTTACCTCTACAGATACCATTAGCAGATGGACTACAACAGCTAAGCAGGTCAGTCCAAAACACCCCCGTCGATAAGGTGGTTAACTCGCTGTTACAGCTCTTTGGCGTTCGACCCGGCAGCGACGAAGCTCCGCAAACGATTAAACAAAATGTCCAATCAGGTGGCCTTTTCACAGAACGACAGCTAGCAACCCAAGCGCCGCCGCAAAACGATTTAAAGCAGATCCTACTTCAGCTAAAACAGGGAGCAGAGCAACTTCCAGCCCAACAACGCGAGAGAATCAACACAGCTATCGACAAGGTCATGGCCCGCGTCACAACTCACCAACTCCACCATCTACAACACCAGACACAACGAAGCGATACGACAGAGCGCATTTTCCAGCTCGACCTACCTATCTACCAGAATGCTCAACTGGAACATGTTGACATGACAATCCGCAGCCGCAAACAGACCAGTAGCAGTGGTGAGTTACAAACCTTCTGGGGGGTCAAGCTAAACTTCAACTTACAGGAACACGGCCAAGTGACGGCCGAGATATCCCTGAATGAGACGGAAGGAGAGATTTCAGCAGGGTTTATTTGCGAGCAAACGAAAACAGTCCAGCTAGTAAGAAACCAACTCTCTGAATTTAATCATCAGTTGAGTGACTTGGGCTTTTCAGTGCAGCATTTAAGCGCACGAGAAGGGAAAACCAGCAGCGCAGCTGACGCGGTACAGCGAAAACTGGTTGATATCAAAACATGAGCAAAAACAAGACGTCACAAGCGGTTGCGCTTAACTATAAGCCCGAACAAGGGGGTGTACCTAAAGTAGTTGCGAAGGGCAGTGGGGACATCGCTCAGCAAATCATCAAGCTGGCTAAGGAAAATGATGTCCACATACATGAAAGCCCTGAGCTACTCGAGATACTTATCCGACTTGAACTTGGCGATGAGATCCCAGAAACGCTATATCGGGCTGTTGCGGAGGTTATTGCATTTGCATACAGCCTGAAAGATGACCCACGTTAACTAGGATTTACCCTCTAAACCTCGGCTACCGGCGGGATGCATCTCTTTGTGCAGCAGCGCCATCAGCTCTGCCTCAGGACGCCCGATGCCACAGTTTTTCACCAGGTCATCTACCCCTGCACCCATCTCCATAAGTTTCGCCGCCTGATTGTAAGCCAACTCGCCCGGATCACGATTCTCAAGCTCAAGTTGCTTCTCGACGGTAATATTGAGCCTTTGCTCAATATCAACCAACCGTTTTCCCATCCCTATAGAGCTACCGGTAATTGATCGAATCTCATTACGCAACACAGTAATCAAAGCCTGATACTGGCGTTCGTGGCGACGTTGGCGAATCAACATAAATACGGTTAAACCCGCAAATATGAACACAACGAATAGCAGGAGTACTATTAACCACAAACCCGTATCAGACACACTTACACCTTCACCGCAATATTCTAGAGATTTAACGCTTCTTCGAATTCACCAATCAGCGTTGGAATATCGAGTATCGCACATTTTTCTTTCATATAGGTGCCCATCAGCCAAGGGCGATTAGTCTTGTCCGAGTTCCAATTGATCTCATGCATTGGAATATGCACCGACTGCAGCAACTCATCGCAAGATAAAGCCCAGCGGCGCCCTTTCAAGATAACAACCTCTTTGTAAGAGGATCTTTCGGCATCGTATTTATGCGGCATGATCCAGCCCGCCGTATCAACAATACGAGTGTAGGCTACTGAACTGCCAAACGAGCCTAAAACCCATGCGTGCTCATTATCCAGCTGCATGGTTACGGAGTTCAGGGAGATAGCTCCCTCAATCGCTTCAAACGGCAACGCAACTCGCACTCCGAACACCTCGACCAAGATACAGTTCATCTGCGCCACGTTCTTGGCTGCAGGCTCTGG